>QQUD01000182.1 GCA_008501785.1 Chloroflexota bacterium | reverse complement strand
GATGGCGCAAAATGTTTGATTTACCTCCTTTTGCCGCACCAGAGTTGGAACAGCCCCCGCCTTCGCCAACTTTGCGAGAGCGTGTTTCCCAAATCGCCAGCAAAATAACACCCAAACCAAAAAATTTGGACACTGAATAATCTTTGTGTCCTAATTCACAGATTTCTAACTAATTACCTAACTCGTTTCGGAGAATTTTGTGCTATCCTGTTACGCAGGTAGGTATTGGAATGTCTTTACCAAATGTATTGTTCCAGAAAGCGTTAAAAGCATATCGTGTTGGAGAATTTGAAACAGCCAGACTCCTATTGATTGAATTTCTGCAAGGCAATCCACAAAACGAACAGGCGTGGTTCTGGTTTGGTCGTGTCACCAAGAATCCAGAAGAAAAGCGGGCTGCGTTTGAAAGGGCTGTTCATCTAAAGCCGGATTGGGCAGAAGCGCGTGCGGCATTGGCATCGGTTGAGCAAAACCAAATTCGGCACACGCTGGGCGATTGGCAAATTGATTTAACGGATTTGTATGCAGAGGCGAAGGTGGCTGTGAAAAACGGCCGTTATCCCGAAGCCCTCCGTCTCCTCAAACAACACGTACAGGCAAACCCGGATCATGTCAACGGCTGGTTAGCTCTCAGTCGGTTATCAGCCAACCCAGAGCTAAAAATCATTGCACTCGATAAAGCGATTCAGCTAAACCCCAAAAACAAAGAAGCCAAAAAGCGCCTAAAAACGCTTAAATCAAATCACAAACAACCGCTAAAATTAGGCATTGCTTTTGAATCAGTTGGCGAGCTAGAACGGGCACTATCCGCATTTCGCAAGGCGCAGCGCAAAGCTAAATCTAGTGCAGGCATCCAACTAGCCAAAAAGCGACAACAAGCTGTTAAACAGCAGATCAAACAGCAAAAAATACAGATTACCACGCCAACCTATACACTGGTTCGATTTGCGGCCGGTCCAGTGACGCTGTATGGGCTGCTGCTGCTCATTCAAGCGGGACTCAATCCACTGCGTATTCCGTTTGTATTTTATGTAGGCATTCTCTTTGTTGTTTTGGGAAGTTTGCTGCTGACATTAGTCTATCTGACGCCGAATCACCGATTGAATGGAAAGTTAATGGAATCGGCACCGGTAGCAGAATGGGCAAAAACGGCCGTTTTCAGCCTTGTCGGCTTATTCTGCATCGTCCTCCCATTCCTACTACTTTTTATGCAATCCGTAAACCGGCTCGAACTATTTCGCGCTTCATTATTTTAATTCAAGGTATTTTGAACAATGATGCCATTAAACGATGTTGAACCCAATCGATATGCCAGTTTTCCCATCATGACGCTGGGACTGATCATGGTGAACATCATGGTTTTCAGCTATGAGCGCATGATTTTTTCGGGGGTTTCTGAGCAATATTATGCCTGGCTGCTGACGTATGGGACGGTGCCTGCGATGATTTTGAGTCGTGAGGGAGGGGGAGCGTTAACGGCCGTTACACACATGTTCCTCCACGGCGACATCTGGCATCTCGGCGGCAATATGCTGGCCCTGTGGGTTTTCGGCCGCCGCGTCGAAGATGTCTGTGGACCATTACGATTCCTCATGTTCTATCTCGTCTGCGGCATCTTTGCCAACATTGTCAGCACACTCGTTTTGATCAACTCCCCCATTCCCGGCATTGGTGCCAGCGGGGCTATTTACGGCATCATGTCCGCCTACCTGATACTATTCCCCAAAGGTCGCATTCGCACCTTCGTTTTGTTCTTTTACGTTCCCCTCTTCCCCAAAATTCGCGCCTACTGGATCATTCTCTACATGCTCACCTTACAAATTGTCCCCGCCGCCATGACCTTACTCGCCGGAGCCGAATACCGCACCGGCCATTGGGCACATCTTGGCGGCTTCTTCGGTGGCCTGTTCATCTTCCTCTTCCTCCGCGCCGAAGCTTACCACCGCGTAAGAAACGCCATCCCCTTATAAGAATTGGCATTTCCCTTTATCCAGCAATACCGAGAATCAACACCGGGATATCAATATCTGATACTCCTCTGTGCTCCAAATCCCACACAAACTGTTCGAAATAAGACACACCGTTGACATTTCAGTAGCAAGTTCTTTTAGTGGCACAATCTCTACCCCAACATCAATAAAATCCTCATTGTGAAATATCGTCATCTTGGCGCACACGTTGTAAACCATAAAAGCATATTTCCCAAACTGAACTTCAACACCTAATCGGTTTTTGATAAAGTCCATTTCACGATATGCGTTTTGAGGTACAGAGGGAGGAGAGTATTCTGGTGTGTAATATTTAGTAGGATAATCACATAAAACACGAGTGTTTGCATACCATCCACGCCCAACAAACCCAGTTTTAAAAGCTTTGTTCAATAAACTAGGTTTGTAAAGAAGCTTTCCAGGCATTGTTTTCTCTTCACTCACTTTCGTTTTGTGAGTAATTGATTTAACTGCTTTGATAACTTTAAAAATTTCTGCTAATTCATCAGCATAATTTGCTTCAATTACCTCACGTCCCCCGTTAAATGAATATATTCCCCCAACTTTCATTCGTAATCCTCGCGTTTTTCCAATAGCGCTTTTTGAACCGGATTATCCCACTCTACTGGTCGTCTTGAAACTTTTTCCTTTCCAGACGGTTTATGAACCGGCTTCCCAAGTGGCCGTATCTTCAATGTACCACCCAAAAATGAATTAATTCTTTGTTCTGCAATTTCTATATAATTTGATTCTTGCTCACTACCAAGGGCAATTCGATCGTGTTTCAATGCAGCAATCAAAGCAGAACCAACCCCTGCATATGGATCAAACACCCTGTCACCTTCATTAGTGAGAGCTAACACGCATCTTTCAACAAGTTCTATCGGAAATTGGCATGGGTGAATAGTTTTCTCAGGGTGGTTTGATTTGACATTGGGAATTTCCCAAAATCCTACCTCCCATTCCTCACATATTTTCTGCCATACGTCAGAAGGATTTTTACCTTTTGGGTTTCCAGAGGGTTTTCCTTTATTGGGTCCTTTGTAATGTCGTTTTCCTGGATATTTTGATGGTACTCGCACAGGGTCTAAATTAAAAGTATATTCGTCAGATTTTGTAAACCAAAGTAATGTTTCATAGCGACCCGAAAATCGCTTTTTCGTATGTAATCCATGTCCAAAATGCCAAATCAACCTATTCCGCAACCGATAACCCATTTCTTTGAATATTGGATAATAATAAATATCCAGAGGAAAAACCTCGCCTTTCTCAACAAAATTACCCACTTGCCAACAAAGGCTACCCTCAGGATGCAAAATGCGGTAAAGATTTTGAATCGTTTGCTGTTGAAAAGCTAAATATTTCTCTATAGAGACCTTGTCTTCATACTCTTTACCTAAATTGTATGGGGGCGAAGTGATAATTAATTTAACCGAAGCATCGGGCAGAGTATCGATAAACGCATTCACATCCCCATTAAAAATCACAATATCCGCATCATTTCTAAATTTTGAAGAAATCGTTTTCGGTTTAGCAAAAAGACCTTGTGCCATATAAAACATCCTTTGATTTTCACTTATTTTAGCACGTATGTTTGCATTTGACGCATTTTATGTTTCAAACCATCTGCACTGATCGTCAGTTTTATTTCCAGCGCTCCTCTCTGTTACTCTTTATACGGAACTCGGGCTGATGGCACGACTTGTGATACGGAAGCTAAATTTTTATCCTGATCATCAAAAAAGATATGCGGCCTGAAAGCCTTTAACACTTTGTCTTTGGGGATACCGCCCATGAAAAATGCCTCGTCTATTTGTATATCCCACGCTCGAAATGTACGAATCACTCGTTCATGTGATGGATTTCCTCGAGCAGTGACCAATGCAATTCGAAAAGGCGAGTTACCCGGTTCAAAGTTTGATTGAAGAAATGATAAGGTTTTGAAAAACTTCGCA
>QQUD01000604.1 GCA_008501785.1 Chloroflexota bacterium | reverse complement strand
GGCTACCGGATAGGCCAATTTTGAAAGGAAGTAAACGACAGGAGCCATCAAGCGTACTTCAAGCGTGTGGTCGTCGATAGCGTGGAGTCCGCTGATTTGGGTGGAACGGCCGTTTAGCTTATCCACCACCCCTTCAATATCACCCAAATAAGTTTGTGCTGTGTCTGAACCAGTTGCGGGATCTGCGGCGCGTTCCCAGGAGGTGATAATGTCGGTGGTGGTGAGGGAACGGCCGTTATGAAACACCGCATCCTTGCGCAAATAAAACGTGTACACTAGCCCATCCTCACTCACCGTCCAGCCAGCCGCTAACTCAGGCTGCACCTGCAAATTCGTATCCAGCGTCGTCAAGCCACTAAAAATATGTCCCAACGGGCCATCTGGCCCCCCCAGCGTTGTGGCCGGGTCCAACGTGCGCGGCTGACTCCCAGACAAAAACAGCGTACTGCTCCGATCATAATCCCCCAAACTACCTCCCCCAGAAAGCAGCACCCGATCCACAAAATTACAACCCAACACCACAAAAACAGTAACCGCAAGCAGCACCCACCGAACTAAAACAAATTCTCTTCCCCCTCTCTTCTCTGTGAAACTCCGTGTCACTCTTCTCTTATACATACTCCCCCCTCTTCCGCCGCCCCACAAACCCAACCAACATCAGCGGCAAAATAATACCCAATCCACAAATACCCACCCCAGATGATTCTGGAGTTGCTGTTTCTGGCGGCGGTTCTGCGGCAGAAGGTGGGGTTGGCATTGTTTGAGGTACGCCAGATAAGGCATAGGTCGGCACAGCCGCAGCCTGTAACCGCGTCGGTGTTGGCGGAATGGGTCGAGATGGCGCACCAATTGCTGCTCGCCATTCACTTTCCAACCCATCCACATTAAATCCATACACTTGCTCAAGCGATTCATCATATCCATTGCCGTCAGCCAACACGGTTAATAGCTGCTGCATCTGCTCAGCCCCATACGTTTCCAACAAATAGTCCACAACACTGTAGCTTTGACTATACGACATTCCTGCCTGATCATAATCGGCCGCAAACGATCCATTCAAACTACGCAGCGGCTCAAACCCATTCCCGTTAATGCCTTGATTGAGGTCTTCGATCACATCAGCACCTGGGTCCCCTTCTGCAACCATGGCCAACCCTTCATCTAACCACGTGGGACGACTGCCACCGACGCAGCTGCGATCAAATTGGTCTACCACCAAATGCGCCAATTCATGCGGCACGACATCAAGCCCCCAGGTATCGGCAGAACGCGGCTCAACGCCCAGCAAAATTGTGTTGTAGTCGGGAAAAGCAGCTCCACCTGCCCAGCCTTGCACATATAGCAGCGCTTCTCGCATCTCATTGGCATCGCCATAGATAAAAATTTGCACATCATCTTGCAATTCGATGCCCATTTCGGCTTCGAGGGTGACCAGGCCAGAAACGGCCGCTTCCAGCAACAGCGGTCCCACCAGATCGCCCTCGTACCAATAAAGATGCACACCTTCATCTTCCAACATGCGCCACTCAAAGCGGTCATCCATGATGGTGAGGGTTTGGCGCGGAACGGCCGTTTCATTCCCATTCGCATCAATCAGCGTCCATTCCCACCAAACCGACGTTCCCGGCGGCAGGTTGCCCGACCGGGACAGCACCCATTCCCATTCAATCCGATTCCCTTCAACCTCCAACGGCACATCCGAAGCAGCATCCAAACAGCTAAACCGGTCCACATCGTAAGTGAGAACGGCATCAACCACATTGCTGCCTTCTGCCAGTTCCAAAGTGAAGGTGATTTCATTGGGAAAATCGACAACTGCTTCATTTTGGGTGATGGTAGGCTGGGCAATTACCATTTTCACACTGGCTCGCCATCCCCAAATAAGAATAATGATTGTAATAAGAATTGGGAGTTTTTTCATATTTTTTTGATTAGATACGGATGGGAGGAATACGGATATTATTTTTTATCCGTATTCCCCCCATCCGCTTTTTAATAGCCTTTTGATATTCTAAAACGCCACGATACATGACCCAATAAAAGCAAGACACCTGTCCCACAATTGTAAAAATTGCACAGAGCAAAACATCAACCAGCCCCCAATGTATGTCCGAGCGATTCTAAATTAACCAGCATGGCCTGATATTTTTTTGATTCAGAAACGGCCGCTTCGGTAAATCCAGAACGACTGAAAAATACATAGTGTACCTTCCAACCATTACCATCATCGGGTACAATCAATCCTGTTTTTTCCACCAAACCACGCACAATATTGCGCCTGATAGGATCACCTGTCCACTTAGCCCCACCTAGTAAAATCTCTTTTAATCGCCAATTAATTGCGACGACATCTATTTGTGCCTCACGGCTCCAATGGCTTCCCACATATTCTGGCATGAAGCACAGTTCATTCATCCTTGCTTTTGTGAGAACCCACTCACGGCATAATTCCTCAAATGCATAGGTGCCAATAAAGGCACGCAATTGTTCGCTGATTAGCTGCCACAGCCAATCGTGCAAACCTTGTGCCAGTAGGTGCTGATGAGGATGAATAAACCGGTAATAAAAGCGCATATAGGGATCAGATAAATCATATCGTCCCTTTCGTGATGCGGCTCTTTTGGCGGATGGTACAGTAGCAGGAATATCTCGACGAACAAAGTGTAACTCCTGCAGTCGATTTAGATACGATGTCACATGCTCAATGCCAGTTGTGCGACGAATATCACTTTGTGTATGGTGTCCAGAAGAAATAGCCAATAGAATTGCTAAATAATTATGTGGTTGTTGTACCTCATCTTGAAGCAAAAATTGAGGTTCGATACGAAACATGCCGGTAGGGCGCAGTAAATGTCGTCGTACATTATCGGCCAATGAAAGCTGATCATTAAAACATTCTAGATAACCAGGCACACCCCCCAAAATTGCATACACGGCGAGTCGTCGTTCCAATGAATAAGCTGGTAAGAATGCTTCTGTGGCTGAAAAAGGAAGCGGCTTTAATTCTAGTTGCCCGGTAATCCTTCCAAATAAAGGGGCTTGATATGCTTGCAATTTCTTCATCATGCCAATATGGCTACCACATAAAACCAAAAATATCTGCGTTTGCTTCAGAGTATGATCCCAAACATTCTGTAAGATTGATGGCAATCCAGGTTCGACTTCTGCTGCATAGGCAAACTCATCTAAAATAACAACGAAACGATCTTTTACTGCCGCCTCAGCTAATTGCTGCAATGCCATTTCCCAAGTAGGATAGCTAAAGCTTGAATCAACCACTGCATCTGGGTGAAGGTGGGCATAAACAGCCTGAGAAAAGGATTTCAATAATTGGGCTGCTGATATGCGACTGGCAACCCAATAAAGTGACGGCTTTTGGCTGACTTTAGCCCATTCTACAAGCAAAGTCGTTTTTCCCAATCGACGACGCCCTGACACAATCAGAAATTGACTTCCAGGTTCGTTTAGAACAAAGTTTAATTCATCTATCTCTGCTTCTCGATCAAATAACATTGCATGCTTCCTCTAAGACAATGGCCATTATCATAACCCTCATTATCTTAGCGGAATTATTTTAGAAGACAAATGAACGGCACAAAATAGATTGCCCTCTACCTTGTTTTTTGTTGAAAAGCTATCAACCTTTTCTTTTTACCACCCATCCAGCAAGACCAGCAAGCAACAACATACCCGCACTAATAAACCAGTAAGATAATGAGCTTGATGGTTCTGGTTCAGGCAGGACAGTGACAGGGGTAACGGCCGTTACCCCCACCTGTGCCACTTCAGTTGCAGGAACGGCCGTTTCGGTTGGCTCGTTTGTCGGTGTATTGGTTGGTTCGCTGGTTGGCGTAGCGGTTGGTTCCGGTGTGGGGGTGGATGTTGGTGATTTTGTTGGGGTTGGGGTGTGAGTGGGAACGGCCGTTTCCGTTGCCGTCGGTTCAGGCGTTGGTTCGTCTGTGGGCGTGTTTGTCACCTGAGGGGGTGCTTCAGTTGGCTCAGTGGTGGGTTGGTTCGGGTCTGTGGTGGCTGTGGCGGCTGGTGGATTGGGTTGGGATGGTGATGGTGCCGAGGGCGCACCAGGAGACGAACCACCCTCAACAGCTTGTACCAAATAATAAGTCGTACCACCAATCATGCAATAATCCCCCGCCGTTTGTGTACAGGGCGCACCGGGCAAGTCTACCGTGAAAATGCCGTCCTGTGCCGCGATGCTGGAGCGACTGCCCCACATGTCAACCAAAACGGCCGTATTCGCCGTCGCGGCAACCTGTGCCTGTTGGGGAGCCGGTAAGCGTGAGAACAGAACTGTTGTTGAATGCGATCCTTGATCCAAGCGCACCTGCCCGACTGTATCCCATCGTTCACGCGAAACACCCTGCATGCCTGCCAAATATTGAATCGCCACTTGATACGTCGTAAACGCGGGCCGGCGTGAGCCATCCATACGAATCAGGCCAAACGGCTCAGGATTGGCCGCCACATCTCCCGGCGTGTCCATCATCTTGTAAATCGCGATCCGCTGCGCCCCGGCGGCCAACGACACCGCCAATGCCTGTGGTATAAATGCGGCCTGTTCCTGCTGCGTCACCTTCAGCGTCCAGTTTGGCACCGGCCACGATGGGTCATCCATCGGCGGCGCGTTTGTCTCCACCAACCAAACCGGCTTCCAGGGAATGCCGCGACTGCCCACCGCACCATAAAACGATTGAATGATGTTAAAAATGCTGTCGGGTTGAAAGTAGAGATGCGCCGTAACTACATCAAAATAGTAGTTGTTGCCATCCGCTGCTGGGTCGGCCACAATCTTATCTAGAAAGTTGTAAATGTAGTTTGGATCCCAAAAGTGCGTAAAGGCTGGCAAATGAATGACGGCATTAGGATTGGTCTCTTTCGCAACCAGATAGGCTGTGCGTTGCAATTGGAAAAACTGGTCAACTGACCCAGGCCAGGTGTAGCCGGGAGCATTGGGATCGTTCACATCGGGTTCGTTCCAGATGATCCAGTGGTTGATACGGCCGTTATACCGCGAAACCGCCTCCCGCACATAATTACCCCAGGTATTGTTGGGATCATCGTGTGGCAACTCCAGTCCGGCAGGTAGGCCATTATTCCACGCCCAATCCGGCACACCAATCAACAGTCCCACCACCATCCGCCCCGAGGCGATTTCATTGCTGATTTGCGCCTCGCTGACATTAGGTGTCCATGTTCCAGGCCCGCCAGCCTGCACAGCCGCCCAATGGAATTTCACGCGCGTCCACGACACGCCCAGACTTGATGCTTGACCAGGATTCTCGTAGCTCTCGACCACCCCAAAGCGCCAATCGACGGCGGCTTGTGACGGCCGTTCTGCGGGGGCGGCGTGGGTTTGGATAACGGCCGTTAACAACAAAAGTACACATAATAAAAATAATTTCATCCACTTCATGCGCGTAAGTTTAAATCGATTAGGGGAAAAGTGACAACAACAGGTTTTAGTAAACAACAGATTACGAAGAAAGCGGGTACATAAATTTATTTTTTATTTGTATTCGTTCCTGTCCGTTAGTAATTTAGTAGTTGAGGATGAGCAGTTCTTTGACAGGGCCGCGCAGGTTGGCTTTGCTGTTGATGTTGCGGCGGGCGGAGATTTCGTGGAGGGTGTAACGGCCGTTATCGTACAACGCATACACCAAATCGGCACTCGAGTTACTTAACATAACATTCACGCCATTATCTGTTAGCCGTTCAACCGTACTCGCTAAACGGCGGTGAGCAGATTCGTCAAAGCCATGTTGGTCATATTCAGTAAAGTTGCTCGTTTTGTTGAGCGGCACATAGGGCGGATCAAAGTAGACAAAGTCGCCTGGTTGGGCATCAGCTACTGCAACATCAAAATCGACCGCCAATAACTCAACGCTCTGCAGCAAACAAGAAACATTGCGTAATCTTTTTTTGTCACAAATGGTTGGGTTATTGTAGCGGCCAAATGGCACATTAAATTGGCCACGTCGGTTTTCACGATACAAACCGTTGTAACAAGTTTTGTTGAGGAAGATGAGACGGGCGGTGCGCTGAACGGCCGTTAGCGTCTCCGGCACCTGCGCCCGAATTTGATAATAATAATCTGACTCATTTTTGTGTGGCTGCAAGGCATCAATCACCCCTTCCACATCCTGCTGAATCGTTTGATACACCTCAATCAGCCGCGCATTCCGATCAGAGAGCGTCGCATGTTCTGGTTGCAAATGCAAAAAAACGGCGGCACTGCCAATAAACGGTTCGTAGTAATGATTGATTTGTTCGACTGGGGGAAAATGAAGGGCGTACTGTTTTAGGAGTCGTCGTTTACCACCTGCCCATTTCAAGATAGGCGCAGCGGAGGCCGTTTTTTGTAAAGTCATGACGCAATTATACATAATATTTTTGTGAGGGATAATTTTGCCTTGACAACTACAAAGCCAAAAGGAGTCGAGACTTTAGCCGGTTCGATTTTTCCCGGCTAAAGTCTCGACTCCTTTTTACAAATGAACGTTCTTTAGGCCTAGTTTACTGGCGCTTTGAAATCGTATAAGCCATCTTTAACTTGCCACTGCAAACCACAGCCAGCACAAACAAGCAGTTCCTTTTTAACATCTACAAGCGGCGAGCCACATTCTGGGCATGCAAAAAACGCATCGGCTGGCGCAGTTTCACCACTTGTCGGATGTTGATTATGCACAAACACGCTGGGCGATAGCTGCCACCAATTACCAGTCCGCTGTGCCATTGAATCTAACGAAACAAGCAAGCCTGTTGGCAAAACTTGTTTAATCAATGGAATCCGAAAATGTGAGACCGTTAATTTTTGCCCCGACTCGAATCCAGCCAATTGCAGTTGTGTTTGAATCCAGCGTGGGTGAAAGTCAAAATTGAGTTCCACAAATTCGACAGGCTCTTGGTCAAATGGTGACCAGTTTTGACGGCGCAATGCGTAGCGTAAAATGGCTTTCAAGTTTTGCTTGTTCGCAAATTCCAGCACATAGGTGCCGCCCGGTTTGGCAATGCGGGCCAGCTGCGTAAACAACGCTGGAGCATCTGCGGCATGGTGCAATGTGCGAATTTGCACCATTGCTTCAAACAAACCATCCACAAATGGCATGTTGTACCAATTGCCTGCCACGTAGATAAATTTAGGATCATCACCTAAGTGTGCCTGAGCTTCACGCAGCAGTGAACGTGAGTAATCAAAAAGCACAACTTTTTCATAACCGCGATATTCGTCAGCCAAACGGCCGAAACCCGCCCCAATCTCAATCAGTGTCGAACCAGTCGCAGGCAGCAAACGACGCAGCGCAATTCGCTCTGCCTGATCTTCATAAGTGCGCCCCTGGCCTTCCCAGAAACGCGTCCGATAATCGGACCCTTCATAATCACATACAGGTGGTGTTGTCATCATGCCGCTATTATACGGCGCATAGGGTTGTGGGGGCGAATGTTGGAGAGTTGAGAAATAGAGACAGAGGAAAATCAATCAACCTCTGTCTCTCACCTTCTTTCTTATTGGGGTGTGATAGCTTCTACAGAATCACCTGATTGAACGCTAGGATTAACCCGTTGGAAGAGTTCTTCATTTGTATCTGGCAAGTCCTTGATCAGTTGATCAAGGGGTCCAAACAAGGATTGTAATTGATTAAAGGGAGACCCTAATTCTGTTTCATCTAAGGGAATATCAACATCGACATTCAACGCTATATCAATCTGTTGATCAACCGGCACATCCAAACTCAGTTCAACAGGCAACACTAATCCTTTGGGCAGTACCAAATTTACCGCGCCATTGATAGTGCCGCCACCACCGGGCAAATTGAACGTAGTCGGCACGCCAGCCAAAGACACATTGTCAACCAAGACAACAGCGGTTTCGGTTTCTAAGGGCAAGGTAAAGTTGATTGGTATCGTATCATTCACTTCAATCGTGCGTGAAATGTTGGCGTCACCCATATCAACAAAACTATTGTTCAGTCCACCCACAATTGGATTAACGATGTCATTGACAATTGGCAGAATTAACGGAGCGGCAATCAGCAATACTAATATCAGCACAATATTCGTAATAAAAGAAAAAATGATGGCGAAGGTTTTAAATGCCATCCACGGCTTTCCGTCCCATACCCATTTTCTCATGATTCACCTCCATCACATCTCGGTGTAGAAAATGTTTCCCGGGAAACAATGCAAACTGTTTTACTGTCCACGAAATCTACAAATGTCGCACCTTGCAAAACAGTAGTTGACATAGTGTCAGAACTTTATGGTAGCATACTTCACATAAATATCAAAGAATGCGTTGCTTTTGATACAAAATCATTCGTCCTGGGAGCCAAAGTCCTATAATTAAATCATAGTTTCTTGGAAACGAAGCTCCCTTTTTATTGTTTCCCGGGAAACAATTGCGAGAACGGCTGAATCTAGTAGAATATCTAGATAAATTCCAACATTTCAAATTGAATCGACTGACACTATTTGGCATTTATTTTAGCGTTCTAATAACAGGGGGACGCAATTCTAGTGAAGAACAATGATGTAGCTATCTTTCTCGATTTGGACAATATCGCAATCGGGGCAAAACAATCAAATTTAACCTTTGACATCAATCTTATTTTGAAGGAAATCGTGCGGGTCACAAACGGCCGTGTTGTACTACGCCGCTCTTATGGCGATTCCCGCCAGGGGCAAAAGATTCTCAAAGAATTAGCCACTGCTGGATTCACAACCCAATCAACAGTTCGACTCAACAACTTCAGCAAAAATCTAGCAGACATGCAAATTGTGGTAGACACAATGGACACGCTGGTAGACGGCAACCAATACAGCACCTACGTTTTGATTACCGGAGATCGTGATTTTACACCCTTGGTGCAATCGCTTCGTAAACGAGGCAAACAAGTCATTGGTGTGGGCGTGAAACCAACAGCCAGTTCTAGCCTTGTCACCATCTGCGATCAATATCTTTATTATGAAGATATGCTGCCCAATCAAAAAATGTCTGAAGTGCAGGTTGAAGATTTACTGAGCCAGGCATTGGATGAGTTGTTGGAAAATGAAAGTCGAGTCCGTGCTAGCGTCTTGAAGCAGCGCATGTCAATTTTAAGTCAGGGGACCTTTGATCGCACACCACCGGCTAATGGCAGCTTCCGCAAATTCTTGGAAAGCTATCCACACCTGGTTGAGATTGAACAAGAAGGCACCACCATTTATGCACGTATTCCGCAGAAAAAATCTGCAATGCCTGAATTGCACTTACGCTACCGCAGCAGCTTAAAAAAGAAAAAGCTGCGCGTGATAGCAGCTCCTGTGCGATTTAGTATTTTGAAAAATCTAATTGCCGTATTGCAACACCGCTCAGAAATAAGGTGGCGTGAGTTAGTAGATACCTTAGCCAAACAGTACGCTGCAAAAAATCAAGAAATCTCTAAAAATCAGATTAACGCATTGATGTTAGTTGCACGTCGGGGACAGGTGCTAACCATTCGAAAAGCGAAGTCGCTTTCTATTGCACCGGTAACATTGCAACTGGCTGAAGAACGGCCGTTTCAGGAAGCTGTACTAAGATGCGATGCAGTTTATTTACGTGAAATATTGGGATTGTCAGAACCGTTTGATATTGAAGCTGCGGCCATTGCTTTATACGATACGCCAAAATATGCCAAATATCTGAGTCGCCTTGTTAAAGACCTTGATGACGTGGTTGAGTAAGCGGTATTTCATCCCGATGACCAAACCCCTTGCTGTTATCAATTAAATATAATTGTGTCAAATCCAGCGCGTACCAGTTCACCTTTGACAATGCCTTTTGTATGGTAGGTATTTTTTTTGTGACAAATAAATATTTTTTACCATATGCCGTGATTGCTTTAATACGTGCAGTGCCTGAAAGTCGCATGATTTCCCCCTCAAACTGCATCCCTTTAATCTTTTCCCATTGTGCATAATCTTCTTGAATGGTGCCGGCGACATGCGGCGTGTGTGCCATGTTTTGCGCATGACGCGTGTGACCAGCGGAAAGGAAATATAAACGGAAACCATCGTTCATGTAAAAAACGGCCGCTGCCCATAAACCGAGCGGACCGTTTGTGGCTAAGGTCATAACTTGATGGGATGCTAAAAACCCGAGTGCGGCCTGTTGCAGGTTATGGTTTGTCAACGTTTGCTTGTCCTCCTTGCCAACGCGAAAAAAAATCTTGGGGCAATTCGATGTCTAGCAAATCCAAAACGCGATTCACCGTTTGGTTAACAATGTCATCAATTGTTTTGGGGTGATGGTAAAAGGCAGGCACGGGCGGCACAATAATGCCACCTATTTCAGTCACTTGCACCATCATGCGCAAATGACCCAGGTGCAGCGGTGTCTCGCGTGGTACGAGTACCAACCGCCTTCGATCTTTGCGGATCACATCAGCCGCACGCAGCAACAAGTTGTCACTGAAGGAATAAGCGATGCCTGATATGGCCACAATTAAACGTTTCATGTTTTTGATTTTAGGATAAGTAGTCAGAAAACCAAAATCCATTTACAATGGCCTTATTCAAAACTTGCAGCACCCATCACTTGGGTTTCTGTCAAGGGGGTAAAGTGAAAACGACTTTTATTGAAGATTTGAAATCTGGCAATGAATTGATGAATGAACCTTTTTTATTGCAAGATGTATCGCGCCGGAAAACGAAGAATGATCGACCATTTTTATTAGGGACATTGCGGGATAAAACAGGCCAGGTTGCCTGTGTGTTTTGGGATGTACCGGATTATGTAGAACATTGGGTGCGTCCTGGGATGGTGGTGCTTGTCAGTGGACGGGCGTCAAATTATAAGGATGCATTGCAAGTCAGTATTACTGATTTGAATGATATGCACAATCCGGATATGAGCGAATTTTTGCCTTCGAGTAAACGGCCGTTATCTGAAATGATCGCCGAACTCAAAGAGCGCACCGCTGCACTGGCTGAACCATGGCAATCACTGGTCACACACCTGCTGCTCGATGAAAAATTTTTGTCGCGCTTTTCTAACGCACCAGCCGCACGCGCCATGCACCATGCTTACATCGGTGGACTGCTTGAGCACACCTTGAGCATGGCTGTGTTGGCAGAAACATTGATCAACCACTACCCTGATGTCAACAAGGACTTGTTAATGGCCGGTACTTTGTTACATGATCTGGGCAAGGTGATTGAATATACAACTGATGAAGCATTTGACTTCTCGGAAGACGGCCGTTTAGTAGGCCACATCATTCGCGGCATTGTGATGGTGGAACAAGCCGCAGCAGAGATTGACAACTTTCCACAGGCGGAACTGCGTCATCTCATCCACCTTATTGGATCGCATCATGGTACGCAAGAATGGGGGTCTCCCGTTGTGCCAAAAACCCTGGAAGCTGTGCTGCTACATCAAATTGATTTGCTAGATAGTCGGGTGCAAGGATTTCTCGATTATGTCAACAATGATGATGGCGAAGGGCCATGGACATCAAAGTACAGTCCAATGTTTAATACGGAATTGCGTCATCCTACCGATTTTAAATAAAGTCTCACGCAAAGGCGCAAAGATGCAAAGAAAAATTAGCATCTTTGCGCCTTTGCAATGAAATTTTATTCTGCGGCTGTCAGGTCAGGAATTTCGTAGGAAGCAAAGAGGAATAGATCATTTTCAGTATAGAACTCTCGATAACGGCCGTTATCGTACACCACACGCACCGACGCTAACTCCGATACGCGCTCTGGCAAAAAGATCAAAATCGTGGGGCCGTTCAACTGCCAATTGGGCGGTTCTTGTAGCGGCTCAATAACATCACGCCCGCGCTTCTCTGGAACCAGATAAGGAATTGTAGACAAGCTGTTGTACCCCATGCGCGGAAATCCAAAGAAAAACACGTCTTGTTCAACCGTTTCTTGCTCTTCAAGATAGTGAACGACTTCCGTTGCGATGAGTGTATTAATGCCACCCAAAATATAAGAATCGTATACTTCGAAAAAATAATAAGATACGTCTTGATAAACGACCCCAAACATGAGAACGGCCGTTACCAGCATCCCCACAAACTTACGTTCAGTCCACATCTTGTCCAGCCAATTACCCAACAAGCCCAATGGTACCCCAACTAAAATCGCTACCAACGGCATCGCCAAAATGTATCGCTGCGAGGCGGGCGGGCTTTGGCTAACCGTATTCGAAGCAATCGCTGCAACCAATGGTAAAAAGATTAACAAAAATCGCAAATCAAAATGCGACACCCCCCAGGCAATCCCGACCAAGAACAAGGTTGCCGCTCCTGTCAGCAGCAAGGGTGAACCAGGATCGTACAACAGCCGCATCGGTATCTGCGTAAATCCCAGCACAGCCAATTTAAATTGCTCCCACAAGATTGACGTGGCAGATTGTCCCCTATGCGCTACTTCTTGAGCCAGCCGTTCTCCCATCATCGTTACCCGTGCCAATGGCGCGTTAAACTCATATGGGTGGTTCCAGAAAAAGATACCCAGCGGCAAAAACACAATCAACGCAATAAAAGCAGCCAACATCATTCCCGGCAGCCGTTGCCGAAACGTGTCTCGTTGTTGCCAAAAGGCAAACACAGCCCATAACAAAAACAACAGTGGCAGCACGCGAATGCTCACATAAAAATATTGACCAAACCCAATTGCTAACCCACAAACCACATACCAAATGCGCCGCCCCGTTTTCCAGCCATGCCAGAAACCCAAAATTGCCACTGCGCCAAACAAACTGTCCCACACGTTGTTCAGTCCAATTCGGCTAATATGAATGTGATAATGGGAAGCCATCATGTAGAGACCGGCGAGAACGGCCGTTTTCCGATCAAATAAACTGCGCGCCAACCAATACGTAGCCACCACTGCCAAAGCCCCCGCTGCTGCCGACGGCACACGCAAAGCCTCAACCGTTTGCCCCATCAACCGAATACCAACACTTTGCAAAGCAAAATAAAAGGACGGGAAAGAGAACCACCCGATTGTAAACAGGTTATTTGCTTTTCCATTCAAATAATCCAGCGCACTTAGCCCAGCAGAGCCTTCATCACCAGAAAATGTATAGGGCAGCACTTGGGTTGCGGCCCCACGTAAAAAAAATGCGACCAGCAAGAGGGCAACCGTAAACCATAACTCTGTTCGTGAAATTTTAAATCGTTGCGAAATCGGCCAGCGTACGCTTCCGGCAATCGCTGCCCCAACTGCAACCACCCAGGCCAATACCGAAATAAACCAATGTCGCGCAATAGCGCCAAACCCAGCAGCCATAATCGCTACACAGACGAAAACAGGGGCAAATAAGAGCAAGACGAGTTGAGCCGCCTCTATGTCAAAAAATGCGCAAATTTTTCGAACAGGCACGACAATCCAAGCAGGCACTTGCTGGCGAATGGCTACCTGCCCAGACAACAAAAACAAAATCCCCCCGACGACCATCAAGCCCCATACCCACCGCTGAAGGTCTGATGGTACGCTAGCTGATATGGTTTGTCCCATCCAAATCAGGGCGAGGGTAGCGACCAACATGATAGACACAGACAACCGAAGCCCTTCAGTCGTGACGGGCGCATTCCAATCAATTACTGGGACATTGTTTGAAGTATCGGGTAAGGGAGGTGTAGATGAAAACGGCCGTTTCATCACCCCAGAAATCCCCATCACCAATCGCGCAAATAAATCATGCTCAGTTCTACGCGCATCCTGTTCCCCAAAAAGGCGTCTCGCTCGCACCCGCAGCCACAAATACACCAAACCAATAATTACTAAAAGAGAAACAGCCCATAGATACAGCACTTCAAGCGGCATAAAGATCGTCCTTTCTATGCATCAATTTCTTTCACCACCTGCTCTCGAAATAAAAAACAAACGCCGAGCAGCAACAACAAGCATCTATTATCCTCAAAATGAAATAGAATGAAAAATTGAACAAAAATTCAGATAATAGGACAAGTTGTGACTGATACCATTATCCCGCCACTTTTGGTCCAAATGCGCCAACCGTGTTTTAATTTCTGCGATGAATGTGAAAACTCAACAATTAGTTCAGGCGATACATGACTGTGCAACACAGCTTGTCTATGTTGCCGCTGGTGCTGGCACGCAAACGTTATCTGATATTCTCAGCGTCGCAGGTGCCACACGCACTTTGTTAGAAGCACTTGTCCCGTACAGTGAAGCAGCGTTTAATGATTTTCTGGGACAAAGGCCCCCCCAGTACGTACACCATCAAACGGCAAAATTAATGGCGGGTCGCGCCCTGACGCGTGCACGGCAGCTTGACGAAACCAACACACCGCTTATCGGTGTCGCCTGTACAGCCACGATTATTACCGATCGCCCCAAAAAGGGGGAACATCGTGCCCATATTGCTATCTGGCAACCAACAAAACTGACAAGATACGAAATTCATTTACTGAAAGGCGCGCGCAACCGCACAGGAGAAGAAAACCTGGTCAGCAGCCTCATTCTGAATGCAATTGCAGCAGCCTGCCAAATTGAGTTACGTGTCGACGTTCCCTTGCTTCCGGGTGATACACTCAAAAAAAAGGTTTCTAATTTTTCAGATGCTGTGTACAAGCTTAATCAGCATCAGCTTGATTTTTTTGCTGTATCAGCACATGGAAAAATCAAAACGAAGCAAACATCACCCAAAGTACTTCTGTGTGGGGCCTTTAATCCGCTGCATGATGGGCATTTGGAGTTGGCAAAAACGGCCGTTTCCCTCCACAACCAACCCATCGCCTTTGAACTCGCCGCCGTCAATGCAGATAAACCACCACTCAAGTCAGAAACCCTATTGGACCGCATTGCCCAGTTTGCCGGACGCTGGCCAGTTTATGTGACCAATGCGCCCACATTTGTGGAAAAGGCACGGCTGTTTCCAGGGACGACGTTTGTTGTGGGATATGATACGGCCGTTCGCATCATCCACCCTCGTTACTATGACAATAGCCCATCCCAAATGATGACAGCCCTTCATGAAATTCAACAGCTAGGCTGCCACTTCTTAGTCGCCGGACGTGCCGATCTGCAAGGCACCTTCCATCACCTAAACACACGCCAAATGCCAACAGACCTACATAACCGGTTCATCAACATTCCGGCAGAACAGTTTCGTCGTGATATTTCCTCAACCGAGTTACGCGCTAATGGCAAAAAAGGCAGTCGGTAAACATTATGATACTCTTTCAGCTACCTCTGTTACTTGACG
>QQUD01000683.1 GCA_008501785.1 Chloroflexota bacterium | reverse complement strand
TTCTCACTGATTTCGGTATTGTAAAACTAGTCGGCAATCAATCAATGGCCTACACAGCCACAGGTGCATTGATTGGCACCCCTTCATACATGTCGCCTGAGCAAGCATTGGGCAAACCCGGTGATGCGCGCGTTGATATTTACCCGCTCGGGGTGCTGTTATTCCAAATGGTGACGGGAAAGCTGCCATTTTTGGCAGATACACCTTTGGCAGTTGTGATGAAACACGTCAATGAACAACCGCCGCTGCCAATGGAGTTCAACCCAGATGTGCCGCTAGACTTGCAAGAGATTGTTTTAAAAGCATTGGCAAAAAACCCCGATGATCGATACCAATCGGCAAAAGAGATGTCTGATGCACTTAAAGCCGTCAACGTGGATGGCCCAAAAGCAACCACAGGATATGTTCCGGCCACAACACCATCCTCACCAACATTATCATCACCACCGGTAGAAGTAACGGCTCCTGGCAAAACGGCCGTTTCCGAAACTATTGATACAGCAACAGCCCCAGGAACGGGCGTTTCCACCCCACCACCACGCAAGCGCTCGCCCTGGCTCTATGTCGGGATCGGCTTCATTGCGCTGCTGGTCATCGGCGGCATTCTGGTACTGTCAGGCGTACTCAACAGCGATCCAGAGCCAACAGCCGTGGTTGCAGTCGATCCACCACCAACCGAGGCACCTCCTGTAGACACACCCGAACCAGATGAAACATTGCCACCCACTGAAACATCTATCTCACAACAAGACATTGTGCGTACAGTGATAGCTGAAGAGGCACTTACACAGGAAGCCTTAGCCACCAGCACCCCTACCGAAACAGCAACCCCTACCCAAACACCAACCAGCACCCCCACCATCGATGCCACGTTGTCTTTCTTACAATCATGCACAACTGACATCGAATTAGAAGACGTGGTTCGTGCAGGATTTACGTCCAACTTCGTGCCTACAAAATCCCGTTTCAAAATCGCATGGACCTTACGTAATTCTGGCACTTGTCCCTGGCCAGCAAACTTAACCTGGGGGTTTGTCGACGGGGATGATTTAGGTGATTTTGAAGAACCTTTTGTTTCTCAACAGCCAATCGAAGCTGGACAAATCGTTGAATTTGAGGCCCAGATGGGACCTGTCGAAAATGAAGGACCTTACGAAAGCACCTGGCAATTGATTGATGAAGCGGATGAACCGTTCGGGCCAGAAGTTACATTTGAAATCATCGCATTTGATCCAGTAACCGCCACCCCCATCCCACCAACCAACACACCAACATCTGCAGCACCAATTGTTGAAAATGGCTCTGTAGAATGGATATTTACCGTGCAATCGTGTGATTACCCTGGCAATGGCCCCGATTGGCGTTGTCGGGTCATCATTACGCCTTACATCGACGGAAGTGATGTCGTTGGTGACTACACCATGTTCGTTTTTGACCAATCACCCCCACAAGAATTTCGTGGGCCAGGACCGCACACGGTATTTGTCGGCGCACGACGCTGTTCGGCCTACAATCACGAAGTACGCGTCATCGATGATCTAACCGTTACCGAAAAATCGAAACCGTTATATATTGATCCAGATCTCTATTTTGATGGTGGCTGTACCACAAATTAGTCCCTGGCCAACATTACCAAAAACAAAACGGCCGTTTCCGAGCAGCATTCAGAAACGGCCGTTTTTTCTTACCGATTACCAACGGCCGATAACCGCTTATTCTTCCGTCCAATCTTCCCGGTCCGGCGATGCATAAATCAACGGCATACTCACCAGCGTCACCACAAACTTCACCATCAAGTTAAACACAAATATTTGCCACACAACAGCCCAGGGCAGCGTCAAAAAATGGTCTTGCAAACCGGGCAGTGCGCCAAATGCGCCCACAGCAAAAATAATATTGTCAATCGGCACACTCACCGAATTACTCACCAACACCCGCGCCCACTGATATTTGGTCGTGATACGTGTCACAAACCAGTGATACACTTCCGTGTCCACCAGTTCGCTCACCACCTCTGCCACAATCGAGGCCACCACAATCCGCCACAGCGGGCCTAGAATCGCGCTAAACTCATCCTGCATTCCCCACGACGGATCACCCGGCACGCTGGCTGCCCACATCAGGTACCCTGACATAAACAAGTTAATCACCGCCGCTGTGATAATCAGCGTGCGTGTATTGCGCTTACCCAGAGCCTTATGCACCATGTCGCGCAAAGTAAAGGTGATAGGGTAGATAAATGTGCCCATATCCACTGCCAATCCAGCCACCACGCCAATTTTCAGGCTGGTGATGTCGGCAATGATTTGCGCACCAATATAGGCCGCCACAATTACGACGGCAATTTGCGGAACGGCCGTAACCGCAGGCCGCACCGCCCGCTTCTCAGCGAGTCGATTTGTACTCAAAGTTGTCATTTTCAATTGCTCCTGTGTTTTGTTAAGGCGGGTGCTACGACCGCCGCAGTTTTAAAGGCGAGTCCTCTCGCCAAAGGTCGGGTGTTCAAACACAAGGCTGTGCTCTTCGCTGCCACCGACAAGACGAAGGATTATACACAGGTGGTCACACTGCGTCAAAACGGGTAAACTTTTGAAGAATATTGAAGTTTCGGGGTGATCAGAAAACATCAATTACCGCGAGACTATTTAACTAGCGACTTACAGACTAAAGACTATTAGACTAAAGATATGGAACTAGCAAATCGACTCCGAAAACGACAAAAACATCTGCGCAAATGGGCGCGACGCAATGGAATCACATGCTACCGCCTCTACGAGAAAGACATTCCTGAATTCCCGCTGATTGTGGATTGGTATGATGGAGAAGTAGTAGTGTGGTTATTTGACCGTTCACGCTCCGATACCCTCACCGAGATCGACAATTGGCGCAAACTAGCCCTGGCCGAAGTCTCAGCAGGTCTTGATGTGCTGCCAGACCATATTTTCGCAAAAGAGCGGTTCCGACAGCGGGGTCTAACCGGGCAATACAAACGGATTGATCAATTCGGCCAAACACGGATTATTGAAGAACAAGGGTTAAAGTTTGAAGTCAATCTGAGCGATTATCTAGACACCGGCATTTTCCTCGACCATCGAAACACACGTCATCTAATACGGCAGCAGGCCAAAGAAAAGCGCGTTCTAAATTTGTTTGCCTACACGGGCAGCTTCACTTGCTACGCTATCGACGGTGGCGCAACCCATACAACCACGGTAGACATCAGCCGCACCTACTGCAATTGGGCGATTCGCAATCTAGGACACAACAACTTTGCCCTCAACGACAATCACCGAATTTTGCGCAAAGATTGCCTGCAATATCTACGCGAAGCTGCACGACGCCACGAACAATACGACATCATCGTCTGTGACCCACCCACCTTCAGCAACTCCAAAAGTATGGAGGTCACCTCATTTGCCATCGAACGCGACTACCCCTCCCTGATTCGAGCCTGCGTCAAGCTGCTCGCGGCAGACGGCACACTCTACTTCAGCAACAACGCCCGCCGCTTCAAGCTCGACCAAAGCACCCTACCATCCAACCTAAACATCTGCGAACTCACCCCAGACACCATCCCCGAAGACTTTCGCAATCAGCGCATCCATCGCTGCTGGCAAATCACGGGTTAATGATCGCAGGTAAATAAACATAATGTTTATTGTCGCTATTCGGCTTCCACGCAGCATACATATCCGAATCAGAAAAATATTGTTCCTGTCCCCCAGCCCAATACAAATATAGCCAGCCTGATGAGTCATGTACATCAAAATATGTGTTGCTAAATCCTAACTGTTCACTACTTTGAATCTTTGAACTCCAATAATGGAACTCACCAGGAAAGTTATTATAAATAACCAATCCCTCACTATCTGCATCTGAAGTCAATAAATAACCTGCTACACTGTTAGCTACCATTTCCATGTTATCCATTTGATCATTCCAATAATAAAG
>QQUD01000310.1 GCA_008501785.1 Chloroflexota bacterium | reverse complement strand
CACTATGTTGAATTTTTCACTTGTGCTTTTGCAGTTCGACTGTCCATAAAACAAAAAAAGCAGGGAAACCCTGCTGTAAATCACAGGCATGATAAGATAGGCCAGCGATTGTAACGAAACGCACAATCACTGTCAAATCAAAAAAGGCCAGCATAGCTGACCTTTTATACTAAATTTAATAACAATGAGAAAAATTAGAGGTTGGCTGACCGCCACCAGCGGTAATATTTGCTGCGCAATTCGCTTCTTGAGGGCAGTGGGAAAAATAATAGAGATTCCATATTTCCGACATAAAGACCACTTTGAATCATACGGTATGGGAACTCCACAGGTTGAACCCTGTTTACCATTTTTGTCGGAGGTTGCTTGGTTTCTAGCTCCATAATACATTCACGCAAATGATGAATAAATGCATAGGGAAGATCATTGATTGCACCATATTCTGGATCCGTTGCTAGTTCACCCAATTGCAGCTCTACAAATGCAATAGCTGGTAAATGAATCAAGCTTTCCGCATCCATCGTTATCATTTGATGAAATTCTGATGGCCCCAACGTTGTTACAATCAGAGGTTGCACAGGCGAAATCTCTTGGTACATATGAGCGCCTTTGGTTGGTTCAGGGATTTGTTCAGATGGATCTAACCCAAGTACCTCCCCATATGCCGAAACCAAATACAGTCTTTTCATCATTGAAATGGGCACATGTTCAAGCACCCGATAAGTCGAAATATAAACTGATTTCTTCGGTCTACCATCCTCATGTGGGATACAAAGTTCCACCCCTTTGTCTATACGCAAGAATTCATGGCGAAAAGTGGGATCAAGTTCAATAAACATTGCTTGACCACGTGTCTTTTTGTGCGTACCCACCGCATAGTATGTGCCAAATTCTTCAGGGGGTAACATAGATGCAATTAAAGCTTCGGGAAATAGAGACAAATACAAATGTTTCGTCATAATTCAGACACCTTTCCTAAAATATGTGTTTATGGTTGGCGACAAAGCAAGTGCCGCAGTTCCTTGGGAGATATTTTTTCTCTTCTTGAATTATTAAAATCATCATGTTTTTATGATGAAATTGAAAGTTACAATATGCGTGAAATAGGCATGATCAACATCACGTATACATTTATCATATCCGGTAATCTTATACTGCCAAATTAAATTTCCAAGAATATTTTTGAAAAATGACAGATAGCATTTGTTGGGATGACATTCCTCACTAATTTGCTAATAGCCCCTGTGTGATAATACGGTGGGTTAAATTTTCACTCTCCGTAGTAGATGCATCACCATCTCCTCAACAAATTGAAAATATATAAAATAATACTTTGTTGTGCAAACAAGTCGTTCTGTGAGCAATCTAACATTTTCCTGCCATTTCCTTTTTCCCTCGAATTTCATTGCAAACCAGTCAACTTTTCTTGTTGAACCACGCAATTCAGCACAAGTCAATTTTAAAATTTATTTGGCAGAGGGAGTTTACTTTGCCATCATTTCACCTTGAAGGAGGTTTTTCAATGTCTGCCATGCGTGGTGTTGCGCCGTTTGAGCAAGTGATGATTTATATTGTGCTTGCAACGGCTTTTGTAGCATTAGCCTATGCGTATTGGTTAGCAAAACAAACATTTGCTGCGGAGCGAGGGAGCGAAGCGATGCAGCGCATTTGGGGATACATACGCGATGGAGCGAACGCTTATTTGCGTACCCAATTACGCACGATTAGCATTCTAATTGTGGTGTTAACAGTAGCTATGTTTTTCAGTGTCGCTCTCGTAAAACCGACAGGAGAAGCCAATGAGTTGTTCTGCCGGACTGCTGTAGAACAAACTTTTGCTCAAAACATTGCGGTAAACACCTCATTATCCGAATCTAAAGTTTTAACACTATTAGAAACGGGAACAGCTCGTGAAGTTGCATTGTTGAACGGCTATAGCAACTTTAGACCAGAGCGCGTTGCTGCAACTGTCCCTTGTCAGTCCGCTGTCTGGTGGATTGCGGCAGGTCGTGCGATAGCATTTGTGATGGGAGCGACATTTTCTGCTGCGGTTGGTTTTATTGGCATGAATATGGCCGTACAGGGAAATGTTCGTGTGGCTGCTGCATCCCGGGTAAGTTTTAAGAAAGCAATGACGATTGCTTATCGATCTGGCACGATTACAGGTATGTTGACCGATGGTCTTGGACTGCTTGGGGGCACGCTCATCTTCATAATTTTTGGCAAAGCCGCACCGGATGTATTGCTGGGGTTTGGCTTTGGGGGCACGTTGCTAGCGTTGTTTATGCGTGTTGGTGGCGGCATTTACACAAAAGCTGCCGATGTGGGTGCTGATTTGGTAGGTAAAGTTGAAGCTGGCATGGAGGAAGATGATCCGCGTAATGCAGCCGTTGTCGCTGATCTGGTTGGTGACAATGTGGGTGACTGCGCCGGTATGGCAGCAGATATTTTTGAATCATATGAAGTCACAATTGTTTCTAGTTTAATTCTGGGGTTGGCGCTGACAGCGATTACTGGGCAATTATTCTGGATTGTGCTGCCATTGCTAGTACGTGGCATTGGTGTCGTTAGTTCGATAGTTGGAACCTATGCAGTTTCGTTGTGGAATGTGGATGATGCTGAGGAAGCGATGTACAAGAGTTACGAGCTTTCCAGCGGCATTACCATTATTTGCACTTTTTTATTGTCGGTTTTTTATGCAGGTGCACAAAATCCAGATGGAAATTTATTATCACATCTCTCGCTGGGCGCTTTAGTTTCCGTCGGGGTAGCATTGGCTGTAGTATTTAATCCACTTACAGCGTTAGCAACAAGTGACAGTAGTCCAAAAGTTCGAAAAATTGCAGAAGCAACCAGATTTGGCCCTGCCCTTGTCATATTGGAAGGGTTGTCGCTGGGTTATCTTTCCAGTGTATGGTCGGTAATGGTAATCGTGTTGAGCCTGACAGCTTCAATATTGGTGTACACGGTTACTTTACCCGCTGCTTTCTACTGGCCGATCTTGATTGCTGGCATTCTTGCAGCCGCTGCATTTATTGTGCGCGGCTTTATGAAAAAAGACGCTGTTACAGGCTTTTTCTATGCAATGTGGACAATTGTCGGTGCGCTTTTCTTGATAAGTATGCAGGGAGAAGGTGTACTTGCGGGTGATCCGTTTACTTACATTTTGTTTGGTGTGTCGCTGATTGGCGTGGGGATGCTGTCACATACAGGCAACAATGTGAGTATGGATACGTTTGGCCCAATTGCGGATAATGCAAATGGGATTGGTGAGCTGGCTGGAGATGATTTCACACCAGAGGCACGCCAAATTATGGCGGACTTGGATGCAGCAGGGAACACGACGAAAGCAATTACGAAGGGGATTGCGATTGGATCTGCGGTGATAGCGGCCGTTTCCCTTTTCGGTTCCTTCTTCACAGATATCGAGCGTGTTTTGCCACCAGAACGCATTGAATCGTTTGAACGCACTATTAACCTGGCGAATCCAACCGTGTTTGTCGGGCTGATGATTGGTGGGGCGTTGCCGCTGCTGTTTAGCGGTTTGTTGATTAAAGCAGTGAACAGGGCCGCAGGTTACATTATGGCCGAAGTACGACGCCAACTGCGCATTCCAGCAATTATGAACGGCACACAAACACCCGATTACGCGCAAGCCGTGACCATTTCAACGAAGGCAGCACAAACCGAATTAATTCCACTAGGTTTGATTGCAATTTTATCGCCCATAGCAGTGGGTTTGTTGTTGAAAGAACAAGCGCTTGGCGGCTTTTTGGCAGGTGTGATTTTATCAGGTCAGTTGCAGGCGGTCTTTATGGCAAATGCTGGTGGAGCCTGGGACAATGCGAAAAAATATGTTGAAGATGGTCACTTTAATGGCAAGGGAAGTGAAAATCATAAAGCCTCGGTGGTTGGGGATACCGTTGGTGAACCGTTGAAGGATACGGCGGG
>QQUD01000283.1 GCA_008501785.1 Chloroflexota bacterium | reverse complement strand
GTGCCAGCTTATCCGGTATCCCATGCCTCTCTACGTGGTTCTTGTTCATCGAGTCCAGAGTTTGCTCTCCGGCTTCCTTCCCACGCTCGCTCACGCTTACGCAGTTGCCTTCGGCTAGTGGTTCGTCAGGTCTACGCCCACAGGAGTCTTTCACTCCCTAGTTACCGCCCATGCCGGGCGTACACAACTTAATCGAGCGATTAGAAATCGTCGTTTTTTCTTTTTCCGTCAGGTTTTTGGAACAAGGGACATTGGCAGCCAACTCACGCGCCAAACAAGCCAGCGGATCACGATAATCATAAAGAATGCCCAGCGATTTTGTGGGCTTAACGGCGTGTTTGTTTAAATCTGCAAATAGCTGCTGACTGCGATTGAGTCCTTCATCTAAAAAGAAAACGACAGCGATGGTTTCTTCACCTAATTCTGGACGCTCTTCCAGCGCCGCTTCGATGGCCGCACGACGATGCTGCCCGTCATTAATCACAAATCGCGCCGACATCGGAACAATCAGCCGCCCACATCGGAGGTTTCATTGCCCATGTCGGCTGCTTCAAACTTCACTTCTCCATCAATCGAAGCGGTAATCGCCGAAAAAGCGTAATCTGCTTCGTTTTCTACCAAATATCTTGTAATATCTGGAATGCGGGAATTGTTTAAGGTGCGCTGCGCCCGTAATTCTGGCGGCAGCGACACTTCATCGAAGAGAAAGATGCGTGGCAGCAGCTTTAAAGGACACATGGCGACGTAATATTCTTTATTGGCTTGTGTGCCTCGCAAGGCTGGAAATGTGTACGAATAGCCGTATAACATCTTCATCTCTCGAATGGAAGTTTATTTTTCTAATTTGGAAGTTTGTATTTCAATCATTTTATAAAAAATGGTGACAAGTTGCAATTAAGCGGTCTTTATTTGTCACTATTTCAAAATTTGCGAAATCGTCTAATTTTCGTCTATAATTAGACGAAAGACATGTTTAAACCAACTTACATCATCTCACCTACCCTACTCAACACAATTAAGCGCATTGCCATTTTGGTACATGAGCTGAACAGGAAACGGCCGTCTTCCCCCATCCTCACCCATTTACAAACCGAAGCACGCGCCATGTCCACCTATGCTTCCACCAGTATTGAAGGCAATCCACTGCCGCTAACTGAAGTGAAACGGCTGCTGAAAAATGAGCCACAGCGTGCGCGGGACAGCGAGCGCGAAGTACTCAACTACAATCAAATACTGCTCATGCTGCATGAAACAGAACCAGCAACGATGACGAGGGATTTACTGCTTTCAATTCACAAAGGGGTGATGGATGGATTGTTACCGGAGCATCAAAACGGCCGTTTTCGCCAAGAACCCGTTGTCGTCCACGACCCACGCAGTGGTGAAGTTGTGTATCTGCCCCCAGATTGGCAAACTGTGCCCCAATTGGTAGAAGAATTGATGGCATTTGTGCAAGTAAATCAGGTCATACTTGATCCAGTTTTGCTGGCGGGAGTGTTTCATAAACAGATGGTTGTTATTCATCCGTTTGTGGATGGAAACGGCCGTACGACACGCCTCGCAACCAAACAACTGCTAGCCGGTTTAGGGGTTGACACATTTCCGCTGTTTAGCTTTGAGACGTACTACAATCAAAATGTAACACGTTATTTTCAAAAAGTGGGCCTATTCGGCGACTATAACGAATTAGCCACTAATCTTGACTTCACGCCCTGGCTTGAATATTTTGCAGATGGCATCTTGGATGAACTGCTGCGTGTACAAAAGCTGTTGGAGACCCAAACCACCCCAGACACGGCTCTACAATTACACCACAAAGTAATTTTGGCCCACATTGATGCACACAGTTTTATCACAGACAAAGATTATGCACAGTTAACAGATCGGGCAAAAGCAACACGCGCACTTGATTTTAAAAAGCTGTTGGAATTGGGGCTAATTGAACGTAAAGGGCGGGGACGCAGTACGCATTACAAACGCGCTGAATGAAAAAGACCTCCGAGGTTTGCTGGCGGACCAGCTTTAAACCTCGGAGGTCTGGGGAAACTTACTTCAAATATTTCTCAAACCAGCGCAAAATGTGACTGAGGCGCTGGACGCGGCGGTCTGTACGACCACCACGCGACAAACCGTGTGATTCGCCGGGGAAGAGCACCATTTCTGATTCAACACCCATGCGTTGCAAAGCGGCAAAAACTTGTTCGCCCTGCTCACGGTCACAGCGGTAATCCATCTCGCTGTGGATGACGAGCGTTGGCGTTTTGGCATTACCAATGTAGGAAATGGGTGACTGCTTCCAATACCCTTCCAGGTTGTTCCACGGCTGTGTGTTGTCGCCGATGAGTCCTTCGGTGGACCAGTTCATGTCGCTGGAGCCGTAGAAGCTGATCAGATTGCTGACCAATCGCTGCGGCACGGCCGCTTTAAAGCGATCTGTCTTGCCGATGATCAGCGTCGTCATGTAACCGCCGTAGCTGCCGCCGGTAACGCCCATGCGGTCTTTGTCGATGTAGGGCTGCTGCTCCACGTAGTCTGCCCAAGACATGACATCATCGTAATCAACGGTACCCCACTGGTTCATGATGGCGCGTAGGTGTGCTTCGCCATACCCTTGCCCACCGCGTGGGTTGCTGAAGTAGACGACGTAGCCGCTTGCTGCCAGGAAGTGGAACTCGTGCATGAAGTAACGGCCGTATTGCGCCATCGGACCACCATGAATTTCCAAAATGCTTGGGTATGTCTGGTTCGGGTCAAATCCCGGTGGTTTCAAAATCCAGCCCTGTAAATCGTTGCCATCTTTGCCAGTGAACCACACTTCTTCCACTTCGCCCCATTCAATTTCGTCAAACAGCGCTTGATTGAAGCTGGTCAATGCTTTGATGTCGCCAGATGCCACGTCGAGCAGATGCAGTTGTTCGGTCATCTCCATGCTGCCCCACAGGTAAGCGATTTTGCTTTGGTCGGCATTGAAGTTGAAGCTGAGAACTGCGCCTGGTTCGTCAATCACAATCTCAAAGCTGCCATCTTCGACGGAGAATTTGCGCAGTTGCTGGCAGCCGTTGCGCGAGGTAATCGTGGTGATGAAACGGCCGTCATTGGACCAAGTCGGACGTGTTGCGGTTGTGCCGCTGGCTGTGTCTGTCAACGATTCAGACGAGAGTGTGAGATCGTGATGCCCGGTCACTTCACGGGACCCGCCACCCGTGGTAGGCACGATGTAGAGGCGCGTGTTGCGGTACCAGTCACCTGCCGGTGCGCCCAGGTAGGCGATAAATTGACCGTCAGGCGAGAAGGAGGCTGCGTTTTTACGGCCGTGATGCGATTCAAGCTGCTGCATCTCGCCGCCCGCTGCCGGAATCAGGTACAGCTCCATTTCAAATGGATTTAATTCCCACTGTGGATGCCGGTTGGAGACGAACAAAATATTTTTGCCGTCAGGCGACCAATGTGGTTCCGTTTCATCAAATTCACCGTCGGTGAGCTGCGTGCCTGCGCCGCTGTCTGCATCAACTGTCCAAATGTGGAACTTTTCAGCAGGCAAGTAACCGGCACCATCCCCCTTGTAGCGCAAGCTGGTGATGTGCCGTGACACAATGCCCAACTCTTTTTTCTTCGGGTCTTCTTCGCGCTCAATCGCCGCCTCATCTTTTTTGCGGAATTGAGTCACGAACTGCTTACCATCTGGCGACCATTCAAACCCGGCAAAGCTGCCTGTCATGTCGGACACTGGCCGCGCTTCGCCGCCAAGCAATGGCAAAACGTAGAGCTGCATTTGCTTTTCGTCTTTGCGGTTAGAGAGGAATGCGATGGCGCTGCCATCAGGCGACCAGCGGGGATGCGTGTCGCTGTAGTCGCCATAGGTGAACTGCTGCAATGCGCCCGTGTCAACATGTGCCAGCCACAGGTCGCTGTGCTTTTTCTCAGTTTTGGCATCGACGCGATTCACGGTGAATA
>QQUD01000652.1 GCA_008501785.1 Chloroflexota bacterium | reverse complement strand
TGACGCCTTTGGATTTGCCGGTGGAGCCGGAGGTGTAGATGACGTAGGCGAGGCTGTTTGGGGTGTTTAGGTTGGTTAGGTTGTGAGTTGGTTCTTGTGCGATTTTGGGCCAATCGGAGGGGAGAATTGTTAATTGTCAATTGTTAATTGTGAATTGTGAATGATCCGGCGTTGTCTGTTGTCCGTTGTCCGTTGATTGTTGACTGTTTTCTGGGTTAAAAGCTGATAGCTGACTGCTGAAAGCCTCTTCCGTGATAATCACTTCTGGCTGCGCATCTTCAATCATGAAGGTTAGCCGTTCTGCTGGGTGGGTAGGGTCGAGGGGGAGGTATGCGCCGCCTGCTTTGAGGACGGCGAGGATGGCGATGATCATTTCTGGGGATTTGTCGAGGCAGATGGCGACGCGGGATTCGGGTTTGACGCCGTGATCGCGCAGGTAGTGGGCGAGTTGATTGGCTTTGGCGTTGAGTTGGGCGTAGGTGAGCTGCTCAACGGGCAGGCCATTGAGCTTATGGGTTGGGTGGAAAACGGCCGTTTCCTCCGGCCCCCGTTCCACCTGCTGCTCAAACAATTGATGCACACATTGATCCAGCGGGAACGCTGCCTGTGTGTCATTCCAGGACACAAGCAGTTGCTGTTTTTCTGTGGGAGTGAGCAAAGGCAGGCGAGCAATCGTCTCATTTGGGTTGGTGATGATGCCGTTCAGCAGCACTTCGAAATGGATTAGCAGGCGCTCAATCGTGGCGTGGTCAAATAAATCGGTATTAAATTCAACAGCGGCGTTCATGCCGCCGTCACCTGTTTCGGCCATCGACAGCGTGATGTCAAAGGTTGACGTGCCGGTTTCGACATCGACCATTTCCAGGGTTAAATCGGATGCTGCCTGCGCCTGATTGGGCATGTTTTGCAAAATGAACATCACCTGGAATAAAGGCGAATGGCTCATATCCCGTTCTGGCTGCAGCGCTTCGACCAGCGATTCAAATGGGACGTCTTGATGGGCATATGCGCCCAGTGTTGTTTCTTTTATTTGAGCCAGCAGGTCACGAAAGGTCAGGTTGTCGTGCAGATCAGCACGCAGCACCAGCGTGTTCACAAAAAAGCCAATCAGCCCTTCGATTTCACCCTGATTGCGGTTAGCGATGGGGGAGCCGATGTTGATGGTTTCCTGATTGGTGGTGCGGTACAGCAGCGTGTGGAAAGCGGCGAGCAGGGTCATGAACAGGGTGGTGCCAGATTCACGGCTGAGATTTTTAAGCTGATGGGTTAATATGGCAGATAGTTGCAGTGAAAGTGATGCACCGCGAGAGGATTGCACGGCTGGGCGGGGTCGGTCGGTTGGCATTTCGAGAACGGGCAAGTCGGGGCCGAGTTTGTCTACCCAATAATCTAGCTGTGCTTGCAGCACGTCTCCTTGCAGCCATTTTCGCTGCCAATCGGCAAAGTCGGCGTATTGGATGGGAAGTTCGGGCAGTGGAGACGGCCGTTTCGCCGCAAACGCATCGTACAACACTGAAATTTCGCGAATAAAAACGCCAATGGACCAGCCATCTGAGATGATGTGGTGCATGTTGAAAATGGCAACAAAATCATCTGGGGCAAGCTGGTAGAGGTGGGCACGCAGGAGGGGGCCGGTGTTGAGGTTAAACGGCCGTTTTGCTTCTTCATTTGCCAGCCGCATCGCTTCGTGCTGCCGGTCAGCCGCAGGTAAGTCGCGCAAATCAATTTGTGTCAGTGGGATGCTGCCAGTGAGCGCAATGAGTTGAACCGGATCGCCGTTTTCTGTGCCAAAGGTGGTGCGTAAAATTTCGTGCCGATCCACGATCTCGTCGAGCACTGTTTGCAAAATGGTGAGGTCAAGACGGCCGTGCAGCCGCACAGCCACCGGGATGTTGTAAAAGGGGCTGTTTGGCTCAAATTGATCGAGGAACCAGAGCCGCTGCTGGGCAAAGGATACGGGAAAGACGTACAGATCGTCTGCTGGTTCGGTTGTTTGTGTTGTTTCTGTTGACATGCTATCTACAGTCATGGACACCCTTTGTTTTGTTTTTGGAGTGGAGGCTTTAGCCGGGTCTTGCATAGCCGTTCCGGCTGAAGCCTCCACTCCGGTTTAACTTGCTATTTTTGTTGGGGGTGGCGGGAACGGCCGTTTACCGGCACATCACCGCGCACAGACCCATTGCCATCTGACTCTAAAGCTGCACGTTTGACACGGCGGCTGGCTCTGGGTATCCGCTCAATTGTTGGAGTTTGCGGTGCGGGAGCGGTTGCTTTGGCAATGTCCAGCGCCACGGCAAAGTCGGCAACGGTGGGACTTTCAAACAAGGTGCGCAAAGGCATTTCGACGTCGAATGCCTCTCGCACACGCGAGATAAATTGCGTTGCGAGCAGCGAATGGCCGCCTAAATCAAAGAAGTTGTCAAAGACACCAACTTGCTCCAGTTGCAGCAGGTCGGCACAAATAGCGACCAACTTTTCTTCAACGTCGTTGCGCGGCGCGACATATTCTTGCTGCTCAGGACGGATTTGGTCGGGAATAGGTAATGCTTTGCGGTCAATTTTGTTGCTGGGCGTGAGTGGCATCTCTGTCAGCATGATAAAGATGGACGGCACCATGTATTCTGGCAGGGTCTGTTGCAAATGGTGGCGCAGGTCTGCCTCGGATGGACCGGGCTGCTCGGATGGGCCTGGTTGCTGTTGAGGAACCAGATACGCAATCAGGCGCAAATTGTCTGGCGTGTCGCCATGCGCAATCACAATCACATCCTGCAAATCATCCCGCGTGCGCAGAGCCGCTTCAATCTCACCCAACTCAATGCGAAAACCACGCACCTTCACCTGATGATCGATACGCCCCAGGAACTCGACGTTGCCGTCGGGTCGGAAGCGGCAGAGATCGCCGGTGCGGTAAACGGTGGTCGGTGGTCGGTGGTCGGTGGTCGGTGAACGGTGGTTGGTGGTCGGTTCACTGATACCTGATACCTGATTACCGATTACCGCTAACGAAACAAATCGTTCAGCCGTCAGATCGGGTCTGTTGAGGTAGCCTTTTGCTAATCCGACGCCGCCGATGAGGAGTTCGCCGGGGACACCGATGGGGACCGGGTTGAGGTGGGCATCGGCGATGAATAGCTGGAAATTGTCGTTGGGTTTGCCGATGGGGGGTGGGAGGGTGTCGTCGGGATGAGTGCGGAACATGGAGGCGCAGACGGTGGTTTCGGTGGGGCCGTAGGCGTTGAAGAAAGAACGGCCGTTACCCCACCGCTGCACCAATTCCAACGAACACGCTTCCCCAGCGGCAATGATGGTCTCCAGATGTGGCAGATCTGCTTCGGGCATAACCGCCAGCAGCGAAGGCGGCAAGGTGACAGTGGTGATGCGCTCTCGTTCGAGCAGGCGTACCAATTCGTGACCGGAAGCCAGCGTTTCTTGATCGGCCAACACCAGCGTGGCTCCGTTGCGCAGCGCCATGAAGGTTTCCCAAACCGAGGCATCGAAACTGAGCGGCGAGAACTGCAAAATGCGGCTTTCGCCTGCACGAATATTAAAGTTACGCCGCTGTACATCGGTCAGATTGCACAATCCTTGATGCGCCAACAGCGTCCCTTTCGGCTTGCCGGTGGAGCCGGAGGTGTAGATGAGATAGGCGAGGGAGGTGGGAGATTGGGTGATGGTGGGGTTGGTGGTTGGGTAATGAGAAAATTCTTGCCAATCGGGGGAGAGAATTATTAATTGTTGATTGTTAATTGTTAATGGTGAATGAGGCGTCGTTGTTCGTTGATTGTTGTCCGTTGATTGTTGACTGTTTTCCCCGCTGATTGCTGATAGCTGATTGCTGACAGCTTCCTGGCTCAGAATCGCCTTTGGTTGTGCATCCTCAATCATGAATGCCAGTCTTTCTGGCGGGTAAGATGGGTCGAGCGGGAGATAGGCTGCGCCTGCTTTGAGGGTAGCCAGGAT
>QQUD01000289.1 GCA_008501785.1 Chloroflexota bacterium | reverse complement strand
CGCAAAGCATCAACGAAGCACGTTGGGTGATTCCATTGGCGTGGGCATATGACCTGATTTATAACGAAATGAGTGAGGTGGAAAGAACGGCCGTTTCCGACCAAATTTTACGTCCGGCTGCGGAGCGGCTCATGCTCAACAACGAAGGCCGCCACAACCACCAAACCTGGTACAACTCCGGCATTGGGGTGATGGGATTTGCCTTAGGCGATAAAGAGTATGTATGGCATGCCTTACTGAAAGATGATAGCAGCCTGGGTTACCAATTAGACAAAAGCGTCACCGATGACGGCATGTGGTATGAAGGCTCGATGCATTATCAATTCTACGTGCTGCGCGCCTTGTTGCCGCTCATGGAAGCAACGCATCATGCTGGATTTAACGTCTATGAAAACCCAGCCTATAAAGGTCTCTTTGATTTTATGGTGACTTATGCTGATCCCGCACTGGAAATGCCAACGATCAACGATGGGCGTGTGGTTGATCTGGCAGACTCCGATCGGGTGACTTACTACGAATTGGCTTACACACGATTGGGCGATCCACGTTATGTGCCTATATTGGCAGAGTCTTATCGTAATGGCTTGAATGCTTTGTTGTACGGCCGTTCTCAATTGGGCGAAGCGGTTGTCCCAGAATGGGAAACACAATATTATGATGGCTCCGATTTAGTTGTTTTACGCTCTGGTGAAGGTGAAAAAAGCTTACAAGCAACGCTCAACTACATGGGGTATCAAGGCGGACACAGCCATGCAGACCAGTTGAGCCTGGTGCTTTATGGTTTAGGCGTGCCGTTGTTTCCAGATGCTGGCTCAATTAAATATCGTGAACCGGAACAAGAAGGATGGTTTAAACAAACATTGGCACATAACAGCTTAGTTGTTGATGGCGTATCACAAGAACGGGCTGATCCGGGTCAAGTGAGCCAGTTTGTGGCGGCAGATGGCGGACAAATTGTTTCCATCACCCATTCAGACCTGTATCCAGGCGTGTTTTTAACGCGTACCGTGCTGATGAATGATGACTATTTAATCGACATTTTCAATGCCGATAGCGCAGAAACGCATACTTATGATTGGGTTTACCACAATATCGGTACGTTCTCTACAGATGATGTCGATTTTCAACCTGCACCGGTTAAACCAGGTGAGTCTGGTGGGTATGAATATCTGAGAGAAGTGGAAACGGCCGTTTTCTCCGAAGATTGGCAGGGTGAATGGGCCATCACATCCAGCAGAAAAGTAGGTATTAACGTGTTAGGTGAACCTGGCACCACCTATTATTCAGCAAAAGGCCCCATCGCGGCGCGAACGGGTGATAAAATGGCTGAATACCCAATCCCGGTCCTTATCGCCCGTCGCGAAATGACAGGGACGCAGTTTGTATCCATTATCCAGCCTTATTTGGATGAAGCAGATGCGTTGCAAATTACGGCCGTTTCGCTCGCCGACGAAAACGGCGAAACCATCGCGCCAGAAACCACCCGTGCCTTCCAAATCGAGCGAACTGGCGGCACCGACTTGTTTGTGCTTGGCGACAAACTGGGTATCAAAAACAGCCCAGACATCGATCTAAACGCCACTTGGGCCTGGTTGTCACAGGCGGATGGCGAACTGCAATGGCTGATGATGAATGGTGCTTATGCGGCTGGTGATGGCTGGACAATCTCTCAAGAAGACCTTGATATCAACAAAACTCCTGAGGGCATGGGGCTTTATGTGGAAGTGGCTGAACCAGGACGCCTCATTGTGCATAACATTCACCGGTACGTAACCCACATCACTGTGGAAGGATTCATGGATTCAGCGGCGAAAATCGTAGAGTATACCTATGATGGCGAAGAAATTCGTGACATGCCAATAAAGGTGAATGAAAATGGTGTGGTCAAATTCTTAGCCCATCCTGGCGTTGTGTACGAGATAATTAGCGAATGACATTGAGGGCGTTGGTTCACGGCTCCGGTTTTGCGGGGCAAGGGCATGCCCTTGCCCTACGTGATGCTGGGGTTGAGATTGTGGGGATGGATAGCCGGTCGCTTGAGGTGGTAAACCGGGTGGCGGCTGACTTGAATATCCCTTACGCTGGCACGGATTGGCAGCAGGCGTTGACCGATTTGCAGCCGGACATTGTGGCGATTGGTACGCCGGGTGGGGCGCATTTTGAGCCGATTATGGCGGCGTTGGCGCAAGGGTGTCATCTGTTTTGCGATAAGCCGTTGGCAGAAACGGCCGTTTCCGCCAAAAAACTCTACCAAGCCGCACAAAAAGCAGGTGTGAAAACTGCTTACGCCGCTTCATATCGCTACATGCCGCACGTCCTCCACGCCAAAGAACTTGTTGCGCAAGGTGCTATCGGCGACCCGCTAGAAGTTGAGTGCATTTCCCACTTTAACCTCAATCCGCTGATTCCATTTGGCTGGTCGCATCGACTGGACCAAGGTAGCGGCCGGTTGAATAACAATTTTCCGCACATGCTCCCGTAGTCGAAGGTGTACACCATTTTCGTAAACGTCATAACTTTGCACCAGCGTTAGCCGATGATCACAACCTAAATTGGGCCGATGTAGATTCTGAATGGTCGTACACAATATTGGCAAAGATTGAAGCAGAACGTGCTTCTGCTCAACCTGTTTTCACCTTATTCCAACACATCGCCCTGCACCCTCGTTTTCATCCTGACCACATCATCTTTTACGGCAGCGAAGCCGCCATCTACATCGAAGGACACTATGGACACGGGCCACTCTACATTCATCCTTATCGCGGCGAATGGCAGCAGTTGTCATTGCCCGATCACATCGGCGCTCACCAACCCGAAATTGCCGATGACACGCAGCGGAATTGGACTATCCTTGCGCATGATTTTGTGGCAGACATTCGCGGCGTGGGCAGTTCAGCCTACCAAACATTTCGAGATGGTTGGATTTATCAGGAAGTGATTGATGCCGTGCGTAACAACAGCAATTGGACTGAATTTTCTTTTCCATGAAAATCTAATCAGTTTTAGCATCGAGGGTGATTCTTTATAAAATTGTTTGTCAACTTCGACAAGGCGTAAACGCCCTGTCTTCGAGATGAAGGCCCTTTCAGGGCTAGGAATCTTCAGGCCCAGAGGGCCTTCCATCTCGTAGCCCCTGGCTGGCGATGTAAACGTATGTGATTCCTAGCTACCCAGGCAACTTTTGTACAACCTCAATAACGAAATCAATATCAACCATTGTTGTTTCACCAGATTGACGATAGGTCAATTCAACACCACCTTGTTGCAATGAACGTTTCCCGATGGTGATGCGCAGTGGGAGGCCGATTAAGTCAGCATCGTTAAATTTTACGCCCGGTCTTTCCTCACGATCATCAAACAATACTTCAATCCCTTCCTCGCGCAATTGATGGTAAAGTGAAACGGCCGTTTCCTCAACTCCTTTCAACGCCACCAAATGCACCTGATACGGCGCAATCGCTACCGGCCAGCACAGCCCGCGCTCATCGTGGTAATGTTCGGCTAGGGATGCCAGCAACCGCGTCACACCAATGCCATAGCACCCCATGATGATTGGTTGAGAACGGCCGTTTCTATCCATAAAATTCGCACCCATTGCTTTTGAATAGTGTGTACCCAGCTTAAAAATGTTGGCAACCTCCACACCGCGCACGGCTCGCAATTCGGCTGCACAGGTCGGACAAGCGTCACCAGCGGCTGCGGCGGTGATGTCGGTGGTGGAAGGGCCATCACCTGCTGCATCATCGACCACTACCAGCACAGTTTGTGTGCTCAAAGAATCAATCTGATCCTCATGTGCCGGTTGGATGCTTTGCGCTCTCACGGCGTTGAGCAGCTTTGTCTCATTCACTGTGCGTCCTTTCGCCACGGTAGCCTGCACCAATCGCTGCACCACTTCCTGATTTTCGACAATTGTTGCCACAAAATACTGCGTTTCAGCCTCATCGGACTTCGGTTTACG
>QQUD01001032.1 GCA_008501785.1 Chloroflexota bacterium | reverse complement strand
TATGTCGTGTGCGGGCCAATTTACGTGTGTCGAAAAAATTGCAACCCTATAAACGCTACCAGGATGGCTTTTAGATATTGATTTGTTGGAAAGACGGGTGGAGAAGGCTGGCCGACAATTGGATTTAACCGAAAAGGAATTTGCGCTTTTAAGCATTTTGTTACGATACGCTTCACGCACAGTTTCCAATGAAAAACTCTTTGAAAAGGTTTGGGGATATCCAGACACATATGACGCAAATTATGTGCGAATTTATATGAGTTCACTGCGCAAAAAGATTGAACCTGATCCGAAAAACCCAACTTATATCAAAACGAAACGTGGTGTTGGCTATAAATTTGTCATTCAAGATCAGAATGGAGCTAGTGCAACTTAGGCGGTTTGCGACAAAGGTTTTGCCGCAATTTTTACCGTTCTTCAGATTTTAAGGCATCCATGAGCGATTCAATATCTTGTTGAATGAGGGTGAGCAGCCGTAATGTCTCCTTTCGTTCAACATTGTTGATGCCCCGTTTACGAAATTGAGCCAAATGCCCTCGAATCCAATGTAAATAATCGATTTGTTGACTGCCTCTGCTTTTCCCTTGGGTTGTATGTTGGGGTGGGGGTAACGGCCGTTCCGCCACTTCTTCCGCTTCTTCTAACTCATCCTCATCCGGAATCCACATCTCCTCCGTAAGTCTTATCGGTTCAGGTTGACGCAAAATCCGCACCGCCTGCGACACGGTAAAATCAGGATTGGCTTTTAACATTTTCGCAATTTGATCAGCTTCCGTTGGTGTGACTTCACCTACCAAACGGCTTTGATGGAGTGCTTTCTGCTGCGATAACTTCAACCCTTGGTAACTGCGCGTATCTCGTTCACTCAAAAAGCCATCCCGAACCGATTCCTGAATCTCATCTGGCAGCTTCAACAAGTTCATTAACTGACTAATGCGCTGACGAGACAGCCCCAATCGTTTTCCTACCTTTGCCCAGGTTATTTTCTTTGCCCAGGGTTCGCTTGCAGGTACACCCTCTGCTCGTGCCTGATCCAACTCTTCCTGCATCAAGTCTCGCAGTCGCATCACGCCATGCGCCCGGTCAATATCATTCAAATCTTCGCGCTGGATGTTTTCTACCATCTGGCGCACGAAGCGGTTGACCTCATCATAATTACGCCGCTGCACGATTGCCGGAATGGTTTCTAACCCTGCCAGCTTTGCCGCTCGCCAACGTCGCTCCCCATGTACGATTTGGTACAAATTTGGCCCCATTTGCGTCACTTCAATAGGTTGAATGATGCCATCTTGGCGGATGCTGTCACTCAGTTCTTGCAAGCTTTCACGGGGGAACGTGTTGCGTGGCTGTTCTGGGTCTGGCTGAATCGCATCAATACGAATGGCCAATAATTGCAAACCAGACGCTTGCTCTGCATCTTGGTCCGCCGAAAAAAGCTGTCCCAAATCGTCGGCTTTGGGTTTTACTGGTTGACCAAGTTTGATTTTCGGCAGTTTCTTTTTTGCCATCTTAGCCTCCATCTGCCAGGGTTTTGGCAACTTCCCGATACGCTGCAGCCCCCTGCCCCTTTGTATCGTAAGCGAGAATGCTCTGCCCTGAGATGGCGCTTTCGCCAAATCGCACAGACCGTTTCACAATTGTGTCGTAGATAGTGACACTGTCTCCATATTGTCCACGAACTGCATCCAGGATGTCGCGGGTGAGGGTGGTGCGCGTATCAGCCATTGTCAATAAAATCCCTTCAATTTTGAGGGTGGGATTCAGTTTTTTGCGCCTAACCGTTTCTATGCTGGACATGATCATGAATGCACCACGAGCAGCCAGGTATTCAGTTTGGATAGGAATGATGACACCGGTAGCGGCCGTTAATGCATTTACCACCAACAGCCCCAGCGATGGATTGCAGTCGATCAAAATATAGTCATAGCTGCTGCGAACGGGGTCGAGTATGGTCGTTAGCACCCGCTCGCGACTCAATGTATTGATCAAAGCGAGTTCAATTAAGCTCAATTCTGGTTGAGAGGGCAGAATGTGAAACCCTTCATCAGTTTCATACATGCTCTTCCAAACATCGAAATCGAAGCCATCAATTTCAGCTTTAAATGAATCGTAAATGGTTGGGGAAAGATTGTCTGGGTCAAGACCAGCGTGCTGCGTTAAATTCCCTTGTGGGTCTAAATCAACAGCCAATACACGATGCCCCAACTCAGCCAGCGCGGCAGATAAATTTATTGTGGATGTGGTCTTGCCAACACCCCCTTTTTGCATAGCCACTGCAATAATGCGGGTCATGTTTCCTCCCAAATTTTGGTAAGCGGTTTTCAGTAATCGGTAATCAGTGGCCGGTAATCGGCTTATTGCCTACTGTATACCGTTTACTAGTTACTGATTCCGGCAACGATAGCACGAAGGGATTGCATCGTCAACGAAGTGTCGCGGGTTTAGAAGTGTCAACCGAGGTTGACACTTCTAATGCAAAATATGGGTTCAGTGGTTACAATATGGATGTCGCATTGTTCTCTATTTTGAGGAATGGGTGCAGATGTCTGGCGAACTTACAATTGTTGAATAATGAGAAGTTAATTTTTATGGTGACTAGTTAACGGCCGTTCAAGCCAAAAATGGGCAAATCTATGTCTCCATTTTCCACATGTGCGAAGCATTGGGTATTGACAACAATGCACAACAGCAGCGTATTCAGTGGCACACAATCTTAGGCAATGGGCGAAGGGTGTGTAATTTACACGCCCTTGGAAAACGCAGTGCGCAAACCAACTATGTGCTGCGTGTGGTTCTTGTCCCATTCTGATTGGTAGCTATTACAGCTCACAAAGGTGGCCGCACGGTGAGAAAAAGTGCTAATGTCACACCGGAGGTTAACGAGTTGTTGCGTTGGTTGAAACAAATTTACCGCATTTTATTGGGCGATTTGATTGAAGAAGCAGCATGGTGGAAATACTCAGAACTGATTGATGAGGAATAAACGATGTCAAAAGAATTGACCGTAATTGAGCAAAGGGTAGTCACCTTCTATGATGATGAATTAACGGCCGTTCGTGCAGATGATGGGCATGTTTACGTGTCTCTTAAGCGTGTGTGTGAATCGCTTAGTGTGGACACTCAGGCACAAACGCGACGTATTAGACGACAAAGAGTTATGGAGCGTGGCCTGCAACGGGTAGCCATTTTGACTACCCATCGAGGTAGGCAGCAAACATACATGCTCAGGGTTGACTTGTTGCCCTTGTTTTTAGCTGGAATAAGCACAAAAGCTGTTAATGAGGATTCACGAGACAAGCTGGAAAAGTTTCAAGAGGAAGCTGCCGCCGTGCTTTGGGAAGCGTTCCAGGATGGTCGTCTTACCACCGATCCCGAATTTGACGACTTGCTAAAAAGTGACAGCGAAGCCGTGCAAGCCTACAAAATGCTGCAAGCTCTTGTCAAACTAGCCCGTCACCAAATCCTGCTCGAATCCCGTCTCGACACCCACGACACCCAGCTTGCTGACTATGGAACTCGTCTCGAAGAACTCGAAGCCGCCATCGCCCGCCCCAGCGCTCTCATCACCGAAGATCAGGCCAGCCAGATCAGCCAAGCCGTCAAAACCGTTGCCATTCTGCAAGGCAAACAAACCAAACGCAATGAATTCGGTGCTGTTTACGGCGAGTTGTACCGTAAATTCGGCATCACCAGCTACAAAAGCCTTCCTGCTGCCCGCTTTGAAGAAGCAATGAAGTTTCTCAATGAGTGGCGCGAATCGCTTAGCAGTGACGCATTTTGAGAAGTATTTAAACAATTAATAATTTTCCCCTTTCCTCCCCCATTAATACCTCCTCATAATCATTACCATTTCCCCACTCCACCTATCGACTGTGATGACGCGCTGTGGTATACTGCTCATGACGCGCTGTGTTATGAACTCTTAAAAATAGAGGGTTAACCAATGAATAATACTCAAATGAACTCAGA
>QQUD01000284.1 GCA_008501785.1 Chloroflexota bacterium | reverse complement strand
TATTTGATTGCGATTGGCATTCGCGTCCGCAATCCTGACCTGTGGCATGTGATTTGGGGTGGTGAAAAGCCGATGGATTTATCGTATTATACGGCCGTTCTCAAATCTACCACCTTTCCCCCCTACGACCCCTGGTTTGCCGGTGGTTATCTAAATTATTACTATTACGGTTTCGTCTACGTCGGCGCACTCACAAAACTGCTCGGCATCGTCCCTGCCCTCAGCTACAACTTGAGCTTATCCCTGCTGTTTAGCTTCACTGGACTCGGTGCGTTTGCAGTCGCGTACAATTTAGCTGCCTGGGGGAAAAGCCATCAGCCATCAGCCATCAGCCATCAGCCATTAACGGACTACGGACGAACGACTACGGACTACCGCTCCCTTTTAGCTGGCACCATCGCCGCCATTTTCGCCGTTATCTTCGGTAATTTGGCACAGGTGGGTGTGATGATGAATGCATGGTATCGCACTGGAACGGATGTGTTGAATACAGGCATTGGGGGACTGGATGCGGCGATACGGACGCTAGATGGCGGGATTCGCATTATTAGCGGACAGCCAGCAGGCATTAGCCCTGGCGATTGGTTCTGGACTGCTACACGCGCCATCAATGTAAACCCGGGCGAAACAGGACCCATCACCGAGTTTCCATTCTTCACCTTCCTCTACGGCGATTTACACGCACACATGATCAGCCTGCCACTGACAATGTTGGCTTTAGGCTGGGCGGTGGCGCTAGTGCTGCAAGCTGCTGCTATAACCAAACCCCAAGGGTCTCAGAGACCCTTGGGGTTTAAAAACGCCCACTGGTGGGAAACAACCCTCCAGTGGGTAATCGGCGCGATTGCCATTGGCGTATTGCAAGCCACAAACATTTGGGACTTGCCCACTTACGGTGTGATTGGTGTATTGGCGGTGGTGTATGTGGCTTATTTGAGAAACGGCCGTTCCTGGTCTCTTCTCACCATCAGCCAAGCCATCCTGCAATCCGTTTTGCTCATCGGATTGGCACTGCTGGCCTTCTGGCCTTTTTCCAGCAACTTCGGTGCCGGATTTACCTCGCTCGAATTTTGGCGGGGGTCACACACATATCTCAGCAATTATCTAACCATTCATGGCCTCTTCCTCTTCTTCGTCCTGATACATCTGCTGCGCGAATTCCGCGCCTGGACTAAAACTTGGACTGAAGAAAGCCTGCGTGAATGGGAACCACTGGGTGTATCGCTGATCATATCGCTCATTCTCTATGTAATTTTGTTGATAGTGCTCGTTTACTACAACTATTACGTAGCACCAGTAGCATTGACACTGCTGATCATAGCTGGTCTGCTTGGTCGGCGGCGGGACCTGTCTAGCCATCGCCGTATTGTGCTCATTTTAATTGCATCTGCCTTGGGCATTACGCTGTTTGTAGAATTTTATGTTGTCGCCGGGACAGTTGGGCGCATGAACACCGTGTTCAAGTTTTATATGCAGGTGTGGATGATGTTGAGTGTGTTGGCGGGGGTAACGGCCGTTTGGGCATGGCCCTCCATTCGCAAACAAGGCAGTTTCCGCACTGCATGGCAAGTTGCCGTCGGTGTCCTCGTGTTCCTGGCGCTGCTCTACCCCATCCAGGCCACCGCAGCCAAATGGGACATCCGCATGAATAAAGATGCACCAATCACGCTGAACGGCATGGCATTCATGCAATATGTGGAATATGGCGACGTAAACAATTCAACCGTCCCCCTGCGACACGACTACGACGCCATCCAGTGGATGCATCGTAATATCGACGGTTCACCAGTGGTTGCCGAAGCATACAGCGGCAACTACTATCGCAGTGCAGGCAACCGCATTGCCATGTTCACTGGGCTGCCCTCAATTATTGGCTGGGCCGGACACCAAAACCAGCAGCGGGCTATCGTCCCCGGCAACAAAGTAGACAGCCGCATCAACGATGTGCGCCAGTTGTACAACACGACTCTCATTCAAGAAGCGCTCAACATTATCGAAAAATACAATGTCGGCTACGTCTACGTCGGCCAGCTAGAATGGGTCAACTATGCACCCGATGGCCTCAATAAATTCAACCAAATGGTGGACCAAGGTTACCTGGAAGAAGTCTACCGCAATGAAGGAACGAGTATCTACAAAGTCTTAACAACAGAAAACGAGCCATTAGCTTCCAGCAATTAGCTGAAACCTGATGGCTGAAACCTGATCGCTAAAAAATTATGCCATTTACAGATATTTTTGCTGCAATTCGTTGGTGGGGCGTGCTGTTTTTGATGGGAACGGCCGTTTTCCCCATTCTGTTCATGTTATTTAAACGACTGCCAGATCGCGGTGTTGCCTTTGCCAAAATGACCGGGCTGCTGCTGGTCAGCTACCTGTTTTGGATTTTGAGCAGTCTTGGCTTTTTGGACAACAACACAGGGTCGATTTTTTTCGCAGGATCGCTCATTATCGCCCTTTCACTTTTAGCCTATCAAAGGCAGCAAGTGGAACTGCGCCAATGGGTTGCCCACAATTGGCGGCATATCCTGCTCACCGAAGTCGTTTTTCTCGCACTCTTTGCCGTGTGGGTTTGGGTCCGTGCCCAAAACCCAGCAATTAGTGCCACCGAAAAACCAATGGACTTCGCCTTCCTTAACGCGGCTGGACGCAGCGCCACGTATCCACCACTCGATCCGTGGCTGTCCGGTTTTGCCATCAGCTACTACTACTTTGGTTATGTGATGACATCTGTGATCACCCGGCTGGCGGTTATGCCAGAAGCGATTGGCTTTAACCTGGGCATTGCGTGGCTGGTGGCAGGGACAGGAACTGGGGCGTTTGGGCTGGTGTATAACTTGGTGATGTTGGGACGTGTAGAGCCAGAGCCAGAGCTAGAGCTAGAGGAGGAGTCGGGGAAGCGCGGGAGGCGGATGGCGGTTTTGTTGGGGTTAGTGGCGGCTTTGGCGCTGCCGGTTGTGGGGAATCAGGAGATCACGCTGGAGACAATGTATGCGAATCAGGTTGGGTCTGATGCGTTTTGGACCTGGCTGGATGTGCGCGATCTGAATGGGGAACGACCACAAGGCGACTTTACACCCCGGTACGAGTCGAGCAACTGGTGGTGGTGGCGCTCATCTCGCCCTATTAACGAATATTCGCTCGCAGGCCAATCTATACAAGGCTTAGAACCTATCGTCGAATTCCCCAGTTTCAGCTTTGTGCTGGGCGACATGCACCCGCACGTGATGGCGCTGCCGTTTGCGTTTTTGAGCATTGCTTTAGCACTCATGTGGTGGATCGAAAGCAAAGAAAGAGAGATTGGAGATTGGGAATTCTCAGTCCTCAATCCTCAGTCCTTAGTCCCTAGTCTCCAGTCCCTGATCCCCAATCTTCCCTTGTATATTTTTACGGCGTTGGTGTTGGGCGGGTTGTCGTTTTTAAATACGTGGGATGTGCTGATTTATTTGTTTGTGGTGTTGATGGCGTTTTTGTTGGGGCAGTGGCAGCGGCGTGGTTGGGATAACTTATTACTGCCACAGGCGATTGTGCTGGCATTTTTGCTGGTGATTCCGGCCGTGCTGCTTTATTTGCCTTTTTATATGGGCTTTCGTTCGCAAGCAGGTGCGCCGTATTTGTTACCGATGTTGATGCGTCCCACGCGTTTACCACAATTCTTGATTATTTTCGGGATGCCGCTGTGGGTGATTACGATTTTGATGGTGGGCATTCGCATTAAGCATAAATTTGCAAATTGGCGAGCTGGGGTGGTAACGGCCGTTTCCCTCCTTCTCACCCTTTTACTGCTCATGCTCTTACTCAGTTGGATTATTTCCAGCAGCCCTGACGGAGCCGGTCAGGTGTTTGGGTTGGCGCATGAACTGGGTATTAGTTTACCTGTACGACCAGAAGGGTCGTTGGCGTTGGGGTGGGGGATAACGGCCGTTTTGGCCATCTTACCCGCAGGGAGTCGTGCCAACATCCTCTAACCAGGCACCACC
>QQUD01000006.1 GCA_008501785.1 Chloroflexota bacterium | reverse complement strand
GGGTTGGCAATCGTCGCTTCGGTAAGTGGGCGTCTGATTTTATCCATTTATGGGACAGATTATGCAGTGCAAGGGATGGGGCTGCTTTATTTTGTAGCGGGAACGGCCGTTCCCACCGTGCTGCTATCCATCTTCGTCAATTTTCTCCGTGTGAAAGATAGACTTCAGGCTGTTTTTGTGATCATGAGTGGCAGCATTGGATTAGGCATGAGCGCATGTTATCTAAGCATGTACCAATGGGGACTCATTGGTGCCGGTATTGGCTGGTTACTGGCTCAAACGGCAGTGCTATTACTTAGCCTTGTTTGGTGGGGATGGAGCAATTCCCGTCCTGCCGCGACCAGAAACCAACAAGCATCAATGAATAAATTGTTTAAAGGTTTAGAGGTTCAACATGAAAGAAAAAATTAGCCAGTGGGGACGAAGCTTTTCCCGACGCACCAGCTTTCCCAAGCATTTCCTTAAAAAGCATATGGCAGAATTTGCTCAAATCATTGGTCAAACGCCCTTGGTGTTAGATATTGGAAGCGGACGAGCGATGCCTTATCGTTCTTTATTTGATGCCGAGCAATATGTGGGAATTGATTTCTTTGAATCGGCTGATGTGACAGCCGATGCGAGGTGCCTGCCATTTACAACAGGGTGCGCCACGATGGTGCTGACAACGGAAGTATTAGAACATGTTTCACATCCGAAATTGACATTACGTGAAATGAATCGTGTATTGCAACAAAATGGTCATTTATTGCTGACCGTTCCCCTTATGTGGGGGGTACATGACTATGTTGATTATCAGCGGTGGACTGAGCGTGGGTTGACAAAATTGTTGAATGATGCTGGCTTTGAGGTGATAGAGCTGCGTAAACGTGGCGGTATCTTTTCTATGATTGGCTGCATGATTGCACAAACTCCAGCACAGCTTTTTGGCGAGATGAATCAGCAAAAACATTGGTGGAAAGGTGTGTTTTACATGCTGGTTTGGGGTTGTATATGGCCTATTCCCTGGATTGCTTCTTTGTTTGATGGGCTTGATCGGCGGAGGCAATTCACTTTAGGATACAGTGTTATTTGTTGTAAACAATAAATTGAGCAAGGTTTTTAATTATGGCAGCATTTTTTTCAAAATATTTTAATAGTCAACAGAAAGCGAATCATCTGCGGACAGATTGGTTTCCGCTCATCGCATTTGGATATTTAATTGTGGTAACGGCAGCGGAAATGCTGACCACCGTCCTGGTTCCAGCTGGGGGTGCGACTGTTTATGGATTTTTACAGGTGCAATATATTTTGCTGCTGTTTTTGCTATGTGTACATACGGCCGTTAAGTGGGGTACAGCCGATCATCCATTACTTTTTATGTTGATCTTGGTGCCGTTGATTCGCATCATTAGTTTGTCGTTGCCTTTGGCAATGCTGCCGCAAATGTATTGGTATCTGTTGACAAGCATCCCGATTTTTGTGGCGGCGTTTCTTATCATGCGTCAATTGCAGTGGTCATGGCGTGATTTGGGGTTAAACGGCCGTTATTTTCTCTGGCAAATCCCACTGGCGTTAAGTGGTGGGTTAATCGGCTATTTAGAATATCTCATTCTCGAACCGGAACCCTTGATTAAAACATTTACCTGGGTGCATTGGCTAGCGGCAGCACTAATATTGTTAATTAGTACTGGCTTTTTAGAAGAGCTGATTTTTCGACAGATGATGCAGAAAACGGCCGTTAAACGACTTGGCAAGCTGTTTGGTATCGTCTACGTGGCGGCTATCTTTGCCGTTTTGCACATTGGTTATAGTTCATTTACTGACGTGTTGTTTGTATTTGCTGTTGGGTTGTTTTTTGGCTGGGCAGTGGACAAAACTGGGAGCATTGTCGGTGTGACACTGGCGCATGGATTGGCAAATATCACCCTATTTCTCATCTTTCCAATTTGGGAGATTGGGGATACGCAGTTCATAGTTTCTTTTGATTTCTGGCAACTGCTAGAAAAAAATGCGATATGGCTCATGTTGCTGACCATCGGGTTTGGCTTTATGCGCATGTTAATTATTGAGCCACAGATTTTGGATTAATTTAGATAGGCGCGACGCACTTTCTTAAGTGCGTCGCACCTTAAACCTTTTAAATACAAAAAGAAACGCCTCAGGTGCTAGTGCCTGAGGCGTTTTCTTTTTAGTTACCAATACAGAAAAGTTACGAATCAATTACAGAAAGTTACGAATACAGAAAAGCTACCAATACAGAAAAGCTACCAATACATCGCTTAATTGAACTACCATTACTGTAAAACTTCCGCTACTTTGACGATGACAATAAAAATAAAACTTACCAATAACGGTACAATTGCAATATTTAAAACCTTGCTCAATACAGTCCCTAAAGATTTAGCACGGGGACCAGATGTGAAAGAGAAAACCTCTTTCTGAATGAGAAAAACCAGTAAAGCAAGGATGGCCACGAGTTGCAGTGATGCGGCCAATGCATAAGTCGAAATCGTTGTAATCGTTGTTGTTGTGACCGTTGAAATCATAATGTTTTCCTATGCGCGTTAGATTAGCACGAAAGGGAGTAAACATGTGTGATGAAGGCGTGAATATTTAGATGAGGATAAAATTAATGGAGCAGGGGGAAATTGGGGTCAAAACTGTGTTCTAGTTTTGATTTTTATTACGAGGGTTTTTGTGTGATTTCCAACGATATTAGCGAATGTTGTAATGGTCAGAGGTTAGTAAAAACAGATTACCTCTGATTGTCATACCTGCGAAGGCAGGTATCCATCCTTTTATGACGAATAGATTCCCGCCTGCGCGGGAATGACAGCTTCAAGTAACTGCTGACTATTACAGATATTAATGAAGGGTGTCGTATTCAGGAAGGAGGACGACGCTTTCTTGTTCGTTGGGGTCGGTGCGGGCGATAACGGCCGTTACCGCCTCATCATACGGGTTATACGGCAAATGCGGCATCCCTGCTGGAATATAAAGAAACTCACCCGCCTTCACGTCCAAATGCTCCTGCAAGTTGTCACCAAACCACATCGCCGCTTTACCCTCAATCACATAAATTGCCGTTTCGTGGTGTTCATGTAAATGCGCTTTTGCCTTTTGCCCTGGTGGAATCGTCAGCAAATGCATACAAATGCCGGTGGAACTGCTGTTTTCAGCTGTAATACCTGAGAAGTAAGTAAATGCCTGTTTACCCTCATAGGTATTGTCGGTAGAAATGACTCGACAGGTTGGAGATGGGTTTTGTTTCATATCGCCTCACTTATCGACTCCCCGCATTAAATCAAATTTTGAATCTTATACCAATCATGTAACCAAGTAGCAGGTATAGATTGGTTCAATCTCCGATATTGAACCAATCTTGGTGAAGGATACTCTCGTTATTTGCAGACACAATAGGTATTATGAACCTCGAACTAACATAAAGGCTACTAAAAATACTGTGAATAGAACAGCAAGGCCAATCAAAATTAAGAGTTGGACGTTGCTCTTAGACGATGTTAAGTTTGACCACTTTGTATCTTCTGCCCATTTATCTCTATTCGCCAAACCAACAATCATAAAAATAGCGCCCATTCCCCAGAATGCTGGGTTGTCCGTAGCAATACCGAGCGGCAGCCAGGTAATGCCCAGAATGAAGAACACGCGATAATCCGTTTCAGGAACTTCACCTTTTTGCCTTCTGACAATAAATACAACACCAAGCAGCACCACTAAAACCAAAATAACAGAAATAGCAATGATAGGAAAGGTGCTCATATTTTAAATCCTCCATAAATATCAATACGGAGATGTTGATAGTTTGGTTTCGAAAGGAAGCATGTGCAGAATTGCCTTTCTGTGTAAAATAGAATAACTCGACACATCTGCAAACAACGCATTCAATCTTTATTTAGCCCTTGTCTGGCTGCCACCCATAGGAGTAAAACCCATGTTTAAAATCCCAAGTCTGCTTTTGAAGCAATTATACACTTTTAACAGCCTCAATAACTGTGATGATGGTGTTTGTTTTTCGATTAAAAATCGACTAAATGATGCAAAGCTCATTTCGATTAACAGCGTCAAGGTTGACGGCAACCAGGTGCCCATCGACAGCATAACTGTTGATTTTGGCGATGGCGCATGGTTAACAGCACAACAGATTCGTGCTCAGAGTCCAATTGATTTTCCACTGCGCAAAATTTTAGACATCAAATTAGGCATTGCACCCTTGTCAACCGGTAAACACAAGCTGGAAGTTAGCTTTGAATCTAAGCCATTCGGCAAATTGACACTCAAAGTGGATGATGCAATTAGCGAAAAGTTGGGGCGCGAGGTGCAAATTCCACGCAGCCGCACAGATGATTTTGGGGATGAGATTATCAAGTCGCGCCAGGCTTTTGTGGAGTCGTTTACGGGCCAAAAGCTAGAACACATTAGTCATTATTCATTTGATCCGCACATCACAAATGGCAATGTTGAACATTTCACTGGCGTGGCCCAAATCCCGATTGGTTTTGCGGGGCCACTCACTATTAATGGCGAACATGCGCAAGGTGATTTTATTATTCCGATGGCGACAACGGAAGGGACGTTGGTAGCCTCCTACAATCGTGGGATGAAGTTGCTTAACCGCAGCGGTGGTGTAACCGTCACAGTTTCCGGTGATGTAATGCAGCGTGCGCCGGTGTTTGTGTTTGAGAATGCGCGTGATGCCCGTGATTTTGTAGATTGGGTGCATGAGAATAAGAAGGAGATTGCCGAGCGGGCAGAAGCCACTTCCAGTGTTGCCAAATTGGATTATATCGATCCGTTTTTGTCGAATAAGTTTGCATTTTTGCGGTTCAACTTTCAAACAGGCGATGCTGCAGGTCAAAACATGGTGGGGCGGGCTACGTTTGCGGCCTGTGGTTGGATAATCGACGCATATCAGAGCAATAAAATCAAGCACTTTTATTTGGAATCTAACCTGGCAACGGATAAAAAGGCATCACAAATTAATGTGATGCGTACCCGAGGCAAGCGGGTCATTGCCGAGGCGACTGTGAAACGCGAGCATCTTATTGAAACGATGCGTGTTGAGCCAGAATCGCTTGTCTACCATTATGGGGTGGCCAATGTGGGAACGATTTTGTCTGGCGCAAACAATAATGGCCTGCATTCTGCCAATGGGATTACGGCGATGTTTATTGCGACCGGGCAAGATGTGGCGAATGTGTCGGAATCTAGTGCCGCTATTCTTTATGCGGAATTGACGCCGGAAAAGGATTTTTATTTTTCAATTACGATCCCATCGCTGATTGTGGCAACGTATGGAGGTGGGACGTCACTGGCAACGCAGAATGAAAGCCTTGGTCTGTTGGGCTGTATTGGGAAGGGGAAGGCAAAGAAATTTGCCGAGATTGTGGCATCTGTTGTGCTGGCTGGCGAGATTTCGCTGGCAGCGGCGATCTCGTCTTCTGATTGGGTGTCGAGTCATGAGCAATACGGCCGTAATCGATAACCAAAATTTTGATCCGCCTACGCATGGTTACGGTTTGGTAACGGCAAATAAAGAGAATATTTAAAAATCGTCTGGCTTATTGGTTTATGTCCTCAAGGAGGTAGGAATGAATGAAAAAGAGCGGATCTATATTGTTGAACAGGATGAGAATTTGAGTGTGATTGCGAGGAAATAATACGGCCCTAAAAAAGAAGCCTACTGGAAAGAAATATATGCAGCCAATAAAAAAGTGATTGGTTCTAATCCCAGCATCATAAAATCCGGAATGAAATTAAAAATTCCGGTTTTGGGCATGGTTCAGAAACCGAAGAAACTTGCTTAACGAATTGTAGAACGATTTTGTAAATCGCCCAGAGAACGATTTGCAAAATCGTTCTACAATTTGTAAAGATAGCTTTGAGTCAAAATGAACCATGCCCGGTTTTGGGTATATTCTCACAGTTACAAATAGTTCAAGATGTGCCGCTGCTTTATGATGTTGATCGCGTTTCTATTTGGCTGCATAGGTTGGAAAATTTAGCAGTCGGGATTGGTAGGGATTTTGTAGATGTGGATCAAGATATAAGGAAGAAATTGGCTAACCAGAGTGAGCATTCGACCAATGGTCACGATCAAGATTTGGAAATTCAAGATCGACAGCTTGAGATTTTGGGCCTTTTCGCACTTAATTTGGGCCGTTTTGTGCATTATTTGGATTTGAGCCGACATGCCTGATAGCGAAAACAATCAACTACGTGATCATTTACCATCCCGACAGCCTGCATGAAGGCGTAGACAATGGTGGGGCCGACGAAGCTGAAGCCGCGTTTTTTGAGGGATTTGCTGAGGGATTCGGAAACGGCCGTTTTCGCTGGTACCTCCCCCATAGTCTGCCATGCATTCTGAATCGGCTTCCCATCCACAAACTGCCACAAAAAGTCACTAAACGAGCCTTCCGTTTCCAAAATGTCCAGATAAGCTTGCGCGTTCTTGACCGTCGAGCGCACCTTTTGTCGATTGCGGATAATGCCCGGATTTTGCAGCAGTTCAGCGATTTTAGCTTCATCATAACGGGCGATCTTCTCAGCATCAAACTGGTCAAATGCCAACCAATAATTCTCCCGCTTGCGCAAAATCGTTATCCAGCTTAATCCGGCTTGTGCGCCATCTAAAATTAACTTTGCGAAGAGAAGCCGGTCATCATAAACCGGTACCCCCCACTCCTCATCATGATACTTTATATATAGCGGATCATCTCCACACCATGGGCAGCGAATGAATGTATTCATATTTAGCCTTTTTTAAGAAAAAACCTATTGACAAAAAAGATTTTCTGTGTATTCTGTGTTTATATTAACAAGCTATAGCAGGTTTACAAATTGGCTGTACAATTTTAATAGGCGGTTGAAGGCATGATTGAGAATATGTTTTCAGACGCAAACATATGTCATAAATAAATTGTTAGACAATGAGCGAACCCCTTATCGGTCATAAGACGCATTAAGATTTGCTTTTGATTAAATGTGGGCTTAATGCCAGGAGGCTTGTGTATGGTTAGATCATTTTTAGCGGAGGTTGGTCAATAGATGACCATTTTGAAAATTGACATCCTCCAACTTTGATCGGGTTTTGCTGAATTGGTAATAGTTAACAGTATCAAACCATTTCAGCACCATTTATTTCTTTAATCCAAAAGCTCCACAGAAAGGATTATCTCTGTGGAGCTTTTTTTATTGGGCACAACCCGAATCACTCTACCTCTATTGGCACAATCAATTTGTGCCCGGTTTCATCTGGCAGCATAAATTCGTCACTGGTGGCTAAAATGCTGCCGGTGGGTGAGGATAAAATTTGCCAACGGAAAGGCCCGGCTCCTTTATCATTAGGAGCAACCCACCAGGTTTGGGTGCCATCCTGCTCAACAGTGCCCTGCCAGCCGGTTACATCGTGCCATTCGTCAGACGCATCAACCCATTGCACAACCGTCCACACGCCATCGGAACCAACAGATGCGCCGGATAGCTGAAGTTGAATATAAGCACCGGGTTGTTTTGATTTTGTTGGTTCCGGTGTAGGGCGCGGCGGCAAATTTGAGGTAGCCGCCAACAATAACGGAACTAACATGACTAACAACATAGGAATAATATAAAACTTCCATTTAATTCTGTTCATAGCTCTCGAAAATCCTTTATGTAAAACTCGACAGGTGCGTTTGGGTATGGCTGTGGCATTAGCAACGGCCGTTTCCATACCCATCCCCATCCTGCCAAGAATAAACACATTTATGGTGCCGTTAAACTCATAATATTATTATACAGATTCCCATAAAATTCATGTGTCTCTTGTACTGCGCCGTATGTCGTTAGTGTGTTGGCCGAATCGACCTGTGCATAAATCTGCGTACCAGCAGGTATAGTGCCGGGAAAATTGCTTCCTGGGGCAACATAATAGGTGTCGCCAATGGTGAGCACCAGGCGCTCACCAACATCTATTGACTTTGTTACGCCCCATGTTGCTCCTTCAGTTGCCAGCAGTTCCCACGTTTGGTTAACGGCCGTTGGCACTGGATTCGGGTTAATATACAAATCTACCCAGAAGCTTTCCGTCGTCGGGGCATTGCCAACATTCTCAATGGTGACGGTGACATTGCTGCCAGACACGGTCAGGGAATTAATTACCAGGTCTGGCAGGCTGGCATAATTATTCATGAACAACGGGAGGTGTGTTAAAAATGTTTGCACAATCGAGACCGGTGTCACTGTTGCATCGTTGGCGGTAGCTGTATCCGGGTCATCACTGTTTAGGACAAGACCGCCATTGGCCGTAACCTGAGCCTGATTGCTGACTTGTGCTGCGCTCTCTGGGAATGGATCGTCGATTGTGACACTAAACGTCAACGTGACCGCCTTCCCGGTGGGCACTGTGTTTAACGCGATGACAAAAGAACCGCCGCCATCTGAACTGGCTGGTGCTGTGCCGGTCGCAACCTGCTTCGCTACTGTTGTCGTCTTCACCGCTGGCTGGGCCTCCACAACCGTTGTTGGGTCTGATAAAAGAGCTACAGTAGCACAGGTGCCATTGGTTGGCTCTGTGCCATCGATGTACGCTTCTCCTGCATTCCCAGCCGCGACAACCGCCGAGGAAGTGTTTCCGTTGGCAGTCCAGGTGCCGCCCAAGTTGCCAGCGAGATACCCATCATAGGTCACATTACCAGAACCACCACCGGTTCCCGCTACCGGATTACCAATGTAGTGGGTGCTGCCCGCGCCAGCAAATCCGCTGGTATGTACATCAAAAACAGCGTTGTTGGTGACATCCAGACACAATGTATTGCCACCATTGATAAAGGCTTGAATTGCCGATGGGGCACCAGCGATTCTGACATTGTTATTGTTAATTGTCGCCTGCACGTTGGCTGGCCCGGTGAAACCACCTGTGCCATCTCTTGATTCAATGTGGATACCTGCTAAGGTGCCACCTCCTGCCACACCGACGATGTCGTTGCCATCAATTTCAACGGTGACGCTGGGCGCACTGCCGTTCACGGTAACTTCTGACACAACACGAATACCGGCACCCTGGTTTGACCCATTGATATCGTTTCTGTTGATGCGACCCGATGCTGTTCCGCCACCGATAGCGATCACGTTAATCACCTGTCCGCGCATCTCTTCAAAGACTTGATCACCTAGCGTTGTTCCCGAGACGTTAAAAGTCAGGTTGGCATTGTCACGCACGGCCAAATCTAGCCCCGTATTGCCGACAACGGTTGGTTCGCCATCAAAGGTGTTGTCCGTAATCGTGACATTGACCGTACTGCTATCTTCCGCATGTGCCTTGAGCTGTGGTGCATTATTGTGAAAGAAGGTGCTATCGCTCACGTTAAGGGTCACATTTGCACTGTTGCCACCAACAAGATGGAAGCCATCTTCCTCCTGTGCGTTGTTAATGGTGGAATTGGTGACGTTGATAACGGCCGTTCCCGTATTGTTCTCAATCAGCACGTTGCGTGTTCTGGATGCATCAATATTGAGATTGTTAAAGGTAACGGTTCCGAGCAGATTGATGAATTGCATCCCATTTTCTAAGGATTGATTGCCAATAAGCGTGAGATCTGTGTTGCTGATCGTTAGCCCATTCACATTGTTACCGTTAATGCCGTGCTGCACGCTGCCGCTGATCGTCAGGTTGGTCAGGCTAATGTTGGTCGCGTTGACCATATGCACGGGCGCGTTACAGCCGGTATTGGTGCCACCAGACTCGTTGTCGCACGTTGCCGTGTTGGGCGCAACATCTTGCGTGGTGGTGGCATTGGTCAGGTTCATGTTGCTGATGGAAACATCCTGAGCGCTGATCAACTCAATACCGTGATCATTCAGGTTGTTTAAGGTGCCACCGCTGCCGTCAGTTGTGCCGGTGCCGGTGACAGTGAAGTCGCCGGTGCCAGTGCCATTAAGCGTGATGCCTGTATCCGCACCGCTGGCGCTAATGCTCTGGAATGTCATGCCGCTGGCACCAATGGTGGTGCTGTTGGAGATGTTAACGGCCGTTCCTGATGCAGAACTAATCGAGTTTGTTGCACCTAAAACGTTAATCGTTCCAGCATTGTTTGCCAGGAATCCGGTGCCTCCAGTTGTCGTGATGTTAAGGGCATTGATGGTCGTGGTGCCAAGTGTGTTTTGCAGGCTGAATCCACCATTGGTTGAGCCTGTAACCGCCACGGAATCTAGTACAACACTAAGCGTGCCCCCGTTGATGTCAACAGCTCTCCCTTGACCGGAAATTGACATTTCTGAAACAGCAAGGCTGCCAACAGTGCTGCCGCTGATACCTGCACCACTGCTGGTACTGGTGTTGCCAATATTTAATCCACGTAGTGAATTGCCACTGCCGAGGGTGATGCCACTACCGCTACCGTTTGTAATCACAGGACGGGTACCACTTGTCGTGGGAAGTGTGTTGCTGTTGGGCGGGAGGGTGATTCCGGAAATCGCTGCAATGGACGAAGTTGCCCCTTGGCCAATGAGGAATTGGCCATTGCGTAAGGTGATCCCATTGGTGTAGTTACCAGAGCCGGTATGGATGAAAATGGTGTCGCCGTTTTTGGCGTTGGGGGCGGTGCCTGTTTGGATGGCATTGAAGCTGGCAATATTGTTGAAGGGTGTGTTAAGACGGCCGTCTCCGCCACCACCTGCATTGTTATCAATAAACCAAATCATATCGGCATTTGTAATGGTAACGGTACATGTAGAAGGGTCGTTGAAATTGTTGTCTAGGGCATACGTAAATGTATCATTGCCAGCAAATCCCGCAGGGGGAGCATACGCGAAACTTCCGTTGCTGTTTAGGGTAACAGAACCCCCTTGCGCAGTTGCTGTTGAAGAGCCGATGTTGGCAGCATTGCCTTGAACGGCCGTAATTGCGATTTGGTCTCCAGTATCATTAAACAGTACGCCGCCCGCTGCTACCTGAATGCCCACATTGCCAGTGGAATTGTAAGCATCATTGGCACACAATGGACGATTGCCAACCGCCATGGTAACGACCGCATCATCGAACGCTACCACATTTTGCAAACGATAGGTAAAAGTGAATAGACCAGAATAGTTAATTGCAGGTGTGTAGGTAACGACTCCTGTGGCATCAACCGTTAGCGTGTGTCCCGCAGACATAGCGGTGGCTCCAGCAGAATTTGTCGTTACCGTTCCACCAATGTCACCGCCACCAAAAGAAACAAGGCTTGCGGGTGGGCCAGCCAGATTGTCATTTTGCAGCAAGACATTTACCCCAGATATTGTGTTGTTGCTTGAATTGGTGGCAAAGTGATAAGGATGGGGGTTGCCGCCCATTGGTGGCGTGCTGTTTGCGGGTAGGCTACCATTGGGATCATTAACGGCCGTTGGGCCTGATTGCACCTGAATGATCACCGTAGCGTCTGAGGTGCCATTAACATTTGTCAGCCGGTAATCGAATTGGAAGTTGCCACCAAAAGCGGTTGGCGTGGTGGGGGGGGTGAACTCGAAGCTGCCATCAGCATTCACTGTGAGTGAGCCGTTTGTGTACGTTGGAATGGGCGCAACCGTTGCTCCGGCAGCGTTGTCAGTTACTGCGCCACCTAAATCGCCTCCGCCAAAACTGCTAATTACAGCGGCGGGAAAACCGACAATATCATTACGTTCAACCGGATCTGCGGGGCTGTTGAGAACGGTGAGGGTTGCCCCACTGGTGACTTGATAGGCATGAATGCCGCCCGGGTTGTCATCATTGGCGGTTGGGGGGAGATTGACAGTGATGATGGCCTGGTCGCTATCGTTGTTGGGATTGCTGTCTGTTTCGTTTACGGCCGTTACCGTCGCTGTATTTGTATAGGTGTTACCCGCTGTCATACTATTGACAGTGGCTGTGATTTTAAGTGTTTCTGTTACAGCGAAATTCAAGTTGCCAATCGTCCACACCGGTGGACTATAGCTAGGTTGGTTTGAAGAGACATAAGTGACACCTGATGGCAGTAAATCGGTCACTTGTACACCAGTGGCATCGTTCGGCCCATTATTGCCTGCATAAACGGTGTAGACAATCGTATCCCCTTCCAGTGGGGTACTGTCATCGACTTCTTTAAGCATGACGATATCTACCAAAGATTGGACGGTGAAGGCGACACTTTGACTATTGTTGGCGGAATTGCCATCGATTTGATCCATGGAAACAAATTCGGCCGTGTTTGTAATTGTTTGTCCAACTGTTCCGGCATCGACAGTTGCGAAAATAGTTAAAAAGTCAGTGGTACTAACGCCTAGATTAGGGATGTCCCAAATGCCTGTACCGGGATTGTAAGTGGTGCTACTAGGAAGGGTATGGCCAAAATAAGTAACACCTACTGGCAGAGCATCTGAAACAATGATATTGGTTAGCGGAAGGCTGCCTTGGTTTCTGGCGGCAACGGTATAGGTAATTCTATCTCCCACAATTGGGGTCGCATCTTCGATAGTTTTGGTAACTTCAAGATCACTATTAACGACTGTGATGTTAATCGTAGCAGAATCGGTATTGCCATCGTCATCCGTTACCTGAAAGGTAAAACTATCAGCGCCAGCAAATCCCATATTCGATGTGTAAGTCACACTGGCTGTGGTTGCTGTCTGTGGTGTAATAGCACCTAATGACCCATTTGTTGGTGGTGTGAGAATCGAAAAAGTTAATGTGTCACCATCTAAATCACTACCGGTTAGCGAAATAGGCATCCCGATATCCCCTGTTACCGTTACAGCGTCAGTGAATGCAAGAGGTGTCGATTTAAATGTCGAGTCCCAGGTGACATTGGCATCCAATACATCGGTTAAAACCACATTTGTCAGGTCTGATGCAGTTGTATTCGCAATCGTCATATCATATTGGATGGTATCACCAGGATTAGCTTCTCCATTGCCCAAAATATCATTGACCAGTGTGTCGGTCTTGGTGAGTGTAACCGCGCCCATTGCAGATGGCTCGGCCTGTACAGTGTTTAATTGTCTAAGGTTTAAAATAATGTTGAAAAATAGAAAAAACAGAAAAATGGGGAGAAGAATGCGAAATGGTCGGAAGTGCGTCCGTCTTTGATAAAAATGCATAACAATACTCTCTTTAATTTTAGGGCAATGCCCCTTAATAACTTTACAAGCTGAATGAAAATTTGTTGTGGTTTTGGGGATGGTTCACATTACATTTAACTTTGCGAATTTTAAACCATGGTGCATTTGTAGAAATTCTCATTTTTTTCTCATTTTATCTGAGAATATCAATTCGTCGAGTGAGATGTGGAATATAGTACGAATGAACTACAACCATCACGCATTTTTCCTTCACAATAAATAAATGTAAAAAGAGAGGGCTTTATGACAAACAAAACCCTCCCTTTTTACCCGTTCAGATTCGATAAAATTTAGTTATTAATCGAAAATCCATCTATATTTTCGCCGCTAAATCCGCTTGCTGATCCATCCCAGAAGAAGCTAAAGGTACAGCTTGTGCTATCTCCCAGTGTGCCGGAGGCGCAGATAAAGATGTCCGAGTTATCGCCACTGGCACCGGGGACGGAGAAACTGCCCTTTGTTGTCAGGTAGATTTCACCGGTTGTTGTGTCAATCCAGGTTCCATTGACATCTTCACTGTAACTGGCTAAGCCAACGTCCGACCCATCGAAGTACAGTTCAAAGCTGCCGCTGGTTGATGAGCCGAAGCTTGTGACATTAAAAACAAACAGATCTTCATCGCTACCGTAAACGCCGCTAGCACTGAATGAGCCGACGGTACTGATGACAAAACGGCCGTCTGGTGCCATACCAATTGCATCAATGTCCTCACTGCTGCTGCTGAGACCTACATCTGAGCCATCAAAAGCTAAGATGAAGCTTCCTGACGTACTGGTTCCCGTCGAGGTTGGGAAGAACTGGACGACGTCAGAATCATCGACTGACCCTACGCCAGACAGGGTGAAGGGGGCTTCGAAAGTCATCAAGATGCTGCCATCATCCATCAAATAAAAGTCTTTGAGGTCTTCGCCGCCTAACCCAACGTCCGAGCCATCGAAAAACATCGACCAGATTCCGCTGGTAGAGTCGTAAGCCAAGATATCCTCATCTTTGAAGGTAACACTGCCCACTGACCCACTAGAGCTGGAACTGACGTAAATTATGCCAATATCGGGCGTTCCTGTGGGTGTGCTGGTTGGGGTTGGTGGTACCGGTGTATTTGTTGGCGGTGCTGGTGTATTGGTTGGTGGTGCTGGTGTGTTGGTTGGGGTTGGCGGTGCTGGCGTGTTGGTTGGGGTTGGTGGTGCTGGTGTGTTGGTTGGGGTCGTTGGTGCTGGCGTGTTGGTTGCCGGTGCTGGTGTATTGGTAGGTGTTGGTCCCGTTCCCGGTACAAAGATTATCGTATCTTCGCCGATACTTATGCCGTCTGTCCTTTCACCAGTAAACCCATTTGCAGACCCATCCCAAAAGGTGCTAAATATGCAGCTTGTGCTGCTGCCCAATGAGCCAGGGGCACAGATGAAGATGTCCGATCTATCTCCACTCACACCGGGGACCGAGAAATCCTCTAACGTCGTCAAGTAGATTTCCTCAGTTGTTGCGTCGATCCAGGTGCCTTTGATATCTTCTTTGTGACTAGTTAAACTGACATCTGACCCATCAAAGTACAGGTCAAAACTGCCGCTGGTCGATGAGCCAAAGCTGGAGGCATTGAAAACAAGCAGGTCTTCGTCTTGACCGGATGCGCCGCTAACACTGAAGGAGCCTAACATGCTGATGACTAAACGGCCGTCTGCCGTCGCCCCAATCGCATCAATATTTTCACGGTAGCCACCCAGACCAACATCCGAGCCATCGAAAAATATATCAAAGCTACCGGCTGTGTTTACGCCTAATGAAGTGGGGAAGAATTGGATAATGTCCGATTCATCCACATACCCAACACCAGATAGATTGAAGGCGTATTCAAAAGCCATCAGGATGCTGCCATCATTCAATAACAGAAAACCTTCGAGATCATTACTGCCCACGCCAACATCTGAACCATCGAAATACATTGACCAGGTGTCATTGTTTGGATCAAAGGCCAGAATATCTTCATCACTGAAGGGGACGCTGCCTGCTGTACCGCTGGAACTGGAACTAACATAGATCAATGGTGATGGGATCGGCGTCGGTGTTGCCGTTGAGGTCGGTGTCGGTGTTGGCGGAATCGGGGTCGGCGTATCCGTTGGCGTTGGTGTTGGTGGAATTGGTGTCGGTGTATCTGTTGGTGTTGGTGTTGGCGTCGGTGGAACTGGTGTCGGTGTATCTGTTGGTGTTGGTGTTGGCGTCGGTGGAACTGGTGTCGGTGTATCTGTTGGTGTTGGCGTTGGCGTTGGTGGAACTGGGGTCGGTGTATCCGTTGGTGTTGGTGTTGGCGTTGGTGGAACTGGGGTCGGTGTATCCGTTGGTGTTGGTGTTGG
>QQUD01000653.1 GCA_008501785.1 Chloroflexota bacterium | reverse complement strand
GCTAATTACCATTGTTTCATTCCAAATAAAATAAAAGCGTGTGGCTTTTTTACGAAACAAACGGTGGTAGCGCTCCTCGCGAAGCAGCGATTGCTCTTGCGTTAGCTGATAATGCGCAGCGACCGTTTTTTGTTTGCCTATTTGTCACACGCCCCAAAATTTTTTATTTAGGAAATCCTGCATCATGTTGTCTTCATATTATCAACCATCTTCTTATGCTACCCGATCTACTTATCCGCCTGTATCAACGCCTACCAGCCATCTTGAGCAGCAGGTAGGCAATACCCCATTACTCGAACTACGAAAAACGGCCGAACACTTTGGTGTGCCGCATACCGTTCACCTATTTGCCAAGGCAGAATGGTTCAATCCATCCGGATCCGTTAAGGATCGTGCTGCACTGAATATTATGCGCACGGCTGAACGAAATGGTCAACTGCGCCCTGGCATGACCCTGCTTGATTCGACATCGGGCAATATGGGCATTGCGTATGCAATGTTGGGCGCGGCGCGTGGTTACAAAGTTAAATTGGCGCTGCCTAACAATGCCAGCCCAGAACGCATTTCTATTTTGCGAGCATATGGCGCTGAATTGGTTTTGACAGATCCGCTGGAGGGGTCGGATGGGGCAATTGTGGTAGCTCGTGACCTGGCAGCGGAAGATCCGACGCTGTTTTATGCGAATCAGTACAATAATTCGGCGAACTGGATGGCTCATTACTTTACAACTGCCAACGAAATTTGGCAGCAAACACACGGGCATATCACGCATTTTGTAGCGGGTTTGGGTACAAGTGGTACCTTTACCGGTACAACGCGCCGATTGAAAGAGTTGAATCCTGACATCAAGGCTTTATCGATGCAGCCAGATGGCCCTTTCCATGGGCTTGAAGGCCTGAAGCATATGGAATCGGCTTTGAAACCGGGATTTTATAATGAAACACTGGCTGACGAAAATGTAGTTGTCCGCACTGAAGATGCGTATCAAATGGCGCGTTTTCTGTCCCGGCAGGAAGGTTTATTCCTGGGGATTTCGGCTTCTGCGGCGGTTGTAGCCAGTATCAATATAGCAAAAGAATTGGATCGTGGTGTGGTGGCAACCGTGCTGCCAGATAACGGCTTTAAGTATTTGAGCGATAAGTTCTGGATGGAACAGTAAGTTTTTAGGGTTGTAAACGGCCGTCTTCCCGCACCACACCTCCAATCTTGACGAGTTTGGTCAACATTGTTATGATTGCGCTCGTCAAAATTGAATAGTGCAATTTGCCTGTCTTATCAAGAGAGGTCGAGGGAACGGCCCTGTGACACCTCAGCAACCTTTTAGGAATTCGTAGGGGCGGTTTGCGAACCGCCCCTACAAAACTAAAGTGGTGCTAACTCCGGCAGACACAAAGTTTACCTGCTTTGTCTGTGCTGAAAGATGAGAAGGGTTCTGAAGCTAAATTTCAGACACCTCCCTTCTCACGCAGGGGGGTGTTTTTTTGTGGTGCGGTCGAGAATCGGCCACAGCAAGAAGAGTGGCATGGTCAGGAGAGCGGCCACAGCGAATAAGTGAAGAATAAGAAATTATGTTGAAATTAAACGAAGAATTACACAATGCAATTAAGGCTCATGGCGCGGCTTCGTATCCATTTGAAGGATGCGGGCTGCTGCTGGGGCGTGTTGAGGGTGGTGTTAATATTGTGACCGAGATGCGCCCGATGGAAAATGTATGGCCGGTAGAGTCAGAAAAACCAATCCGGTTTAGCATTGACCCGAAGGCGTGGCAGCAAGTGGAATTAGAGGCGATGATGGCTGGTTTAGATGTGATTGGCATCTTTCACAGCCATCCGGATGATGTGCCGGTGGCCTCGCCTCGTGATCTAAAGTGGGCTAGCTGGCATGGCTATTCTTACTTCATAACCCAAGTACTCAAAGGCGAACCAACTTTTAGTCGCTCGTGGCAGTTGAAGGTAGATCGATCTGGATTTAATGAAGAAAAAGTTTTGATAGGAGAATCATAATTATGACAACAATTCGTATTCCAACCCCGTTACGGCCGTATACCGGCGGCAACAGCAGTATTGATGTAAATGGCAGCACTGTTGGTGCAGCCCTGTCCAATTTGACTGAACAGCACCCAGACTTACGCCCGCACCTGTTTGAAGGTGACGAACTGCGCAGCTTTGTCAATGTCTTTCTTAATCAAGAAGATGTGCGCTACCTCGAAGGCGCAGACACTGAGGTAGCTGATAACGATACTTTGATGATTATTCCATCGATTGCGGGTGGAAAATAGATTTATGAATTCAGATTTACGAGTTACGAACGCGAATTCAATCGTAAATCGTAAATTGAAACGGAGTTTTTGATGTCGCAACTATCTGTTCGCAAAGTTGATCAATCGGCACTGCGTACCAATCAGGCCTTTATTATTGGCCTGCTGGTGTTGGCGTTTGTGTTGAATCGTGTGGGGCTGGTGGCGTTTGTGGGGGTGGTGATGTTGGCGGGAACGGCCGTTCCCTCTCTTGCCCTCTTCAAACGCATTTACCAGCACATCTTACGCCCCAACGGGCTGGTAAAACCTGATGTGATCACCGACAACCCGGAACCACATCGCTTTGCACAGGGATTTGGCGGCGTCGTGGTGGCATTGGCTGTGATTGCCTTTGCCATTGGTTTGCCCATGTTGGGTTGGTCCTTAACCTGGCTTGTGGTAGCCCTGGCGGCGCTGAATCTCTTCCTGGGATTCTGTGCTGGCTGTTTTGTTTACTATCAGTTGAATCGCCTGGGTGTGCCGGGTTTTGTGCGGAATCCGATTCGATAGGAACAAGTGATAAGTGATGCGTGATGAGTGGTTAGTTACACCACTAACCACTCATCACGCATCACTCATAAGGAACATACAATGATTCTTGAACGCATTATCATCACAGGCATACTTTTCTTACTCGGCACGGGGGGCTTTGTGGCGTTTAGGCAGATGCATGTGGGGCGGTTGAATCGGGGGGAAACAGCCACTTCGGCTGTGCTCAGTGCAGGCGTTTCCTCACTTACCCCAACGCTGCTCTATTTTCGCAGCGATACGTGTGCGGTGTGTCCAACACAAGGGCGATATGTGGAAGAAGTGGTGAAGGGGTGGAACGGCCGTCTTGCCATCCAAAAAATCGACACCGACACTGAACCAGAAACTGCGCAACGATATGGCGTCATGTCCTTGCCGACAACCATACTTGTCGATCATAATGGGTCAGTACAAGATATAAACTATGGGCTAACCAACGCCCACAAACTAAACAAACAAGTCGAACGTGTTGTTGGTGTTTAAGAGATGAAAGGCTAAACGCAGATTACGCGGATTGCGGCGCAGATTAAGAAGATTTAAAAGAGAAATTTAAATAAATCTTTGGAATCTGCGTCCAAAATCTTCTTAATCTGTGTTAGAAAAATTTGAAACTTTTTTCATTTTACTTAACCACCATTAACAACACGACAAAATTATGGAGAACTAAAATGAGTTCCAAAACATTGATTGACCCCGCCGCTGTTGCAGATACTGCACTTTCTCATGAAGAGGTGCAGCGATACAGCAGGCATTTAATCATGCCCGAAGTGGGCATGGATGGACAGAAAAAACTAAAAGCCGCCAGCGTCTTGTTGATTGGTGCTGGTGGATTGGGTTCGCCGTTGGCGATGTATTTGGCCGCCGCTGGTGTGGGCCGCATTGGGCTAGTTGATTATGACGTGGTGGATTACACAAATTTGCAGCGCCAAATCATTCACGGCACGAAAGATGTCGGCCGCCCCAAGCTACACAGCGCCCGCGACACGATGTTAGATATTAACCCACACATTCAGGTTGATGCTTACGAAATACCGCTCACTTCAGACAATGCGCTTGAGATTCTTGAGCCATATGACATCATTATTGATGGGACTGACAACTTCCCAACCCGTTACCTAACGAATGACGCGTGTGTGCTGTTGGGCAAACCCAACGTTTATGGCAGTAT
>QQUD01000953.1 GCA_008501785.1 Chloroflexota bacterium | reverse complement strand
CAAGATGCCCCACAATATCTTCGATGAGCATCTCTTGCTTCACGCCAAAACCACCCCCAATGCGCGGCTTGATTACTCGAATGCGGCGCACAGACAGACCTAACAATGGCGCAACCATGCGGCGCACGTGGAACGGCACCTGGGTGGAGGTACGCAAGACTAATCGCTCATCTGGGTCCCAATAGCCGATGCAAATATGCGGTTCAATGGGCGTCTGCTGCACTTGATGCACACGAAATGTTTGCTCGAAAATATGGTCGGCTGCGGCAAATCCGTTTTCGACATCGCCAACCTGTGCTTCAATAAAATGACTGATGTTGTGGACTGCGTCGTGTGCACCCTCCATATCTGGTTCGTCATGGATGACGGGTGCGCCGTCTTTGATGGCTTCGTTTTCGTCAAAAACGGCCGTTAACACCTCATACTCCACAACAATGCGCTTAAGTGCTTCCTCAGCAATCTCAATGGAGTCTGCCGCGACTGCTGCCACGCGATCCCCTACATAGCGCACCTTGTTATCAAAGCTAACCTGATCGTAGGGCAGCGGGTTTGGATAGGATTGTCCACCGGACGCATAACGGACCCGCGCCACATTTTTATAGTGGATAACGGCATGAACCCCCGGCAACTTCTGCGCTTCGCTGTCGTCAATATCTAAGATACGGGCATGGGCATGTGGGCTAGTCAACAACTTAGCATAGAGCATGCCACGCATTTCAATATCATCCACAAACGCGGGATTTCCTTTGGCCAGTTTCAGGGCATCTACTTTCGTTTCAGATTTACCGACAACCTGCATCTCTGGCACGTCTGAGGAAAGGATTTGGCGCGATTTGGTGATGCGTGCCGTATCTATGCCGCCAGACGCAGGATCGACATCATTATTTGTTGGTGTTGGCCCATCGGATTGGCCTTGAAAAAAGTCGAGGATGTCCTGATCATAGACATCAATTGGTGTAAGAACGATAGGACTCGTATCTGCGGGCTGTTCACCGCGCATGACAGCAGCCGCTTCTAGAATAGCCTGAACCGGCTTCACATACCCCGTTTCCCGATCCAAAATACCGGATAGGGCATCGCGTACCTCAACTTCAGTTGGATAAGGATTTTTTGCCAGCAGTGCCTTTGCCGCTAGAATCATCGCCGGCGTGCTGTAACCGGATTGAATCGCACCGGTGCGAATAAATGCTTCTTGAATGGGATGAAGTTGGGTTCCTTTTGACAATCCTTCGATGGTTTCGAGGGAACGGCCGTTCCCCTGCGCCGCAAGCATCACATCACTATTCACCAATTTGCCATCAACGAGAATAGCAGCAGCCCCGGTTTCTCCTGAATCACTGCCAAAGCGAACGCTAAAATACCCTTCGCGCCGCAATACTCGGAAAAGTGTTTCGTGGGGTTGGCATGTGAGACTTTTTTCTTGATTATTAATAGTGAGATGGATTTCCATAATGGGTTCTCCAATTTTGAATCACGAATGAGGCTAATAGACGAATGGCGTGAATGCTTTGCGGTTTATTCGCTAGATTCGCTGGGATTAATTGTTAATTCGTTGAGGACACGGTTTGTGAGGACAGCTGCCATTTGCTTGCGATAAGAGCTGCTGCCACGAAAGTCTCCGTGTGGCATGAGTGTGTCGAGGGAAGCTGGTTTGATGAGAACGGCCGTTTCTGCCACGCCACACAGCGCTAAACGCAGTTCGCCTTGTTCTGTCTTTGCCGCCACTGCCGCCACAATCGGTTTGTCCTGAGGTGTGCGGGCGACACGGGCGTGGGCTGTTTGGGTTAATTTGCGCAGGGAAACGGCCGTAATCACCCCGCCCTGCAATGCGCTGCCCACATTTTTTAGAAAATCGGATAAGGTTACTGTTTTTGTTTCAGTTTGAGTTTGGATGGAAACGGCCGTTTCCATCACCAACAGCGCCGCCAATAATTCGCTTTCTGGATCAGCACCGGCAATCACACCACCTATCGTTGCTGCATTACGAAACGTATTGGGACCTTCTCGATGTGCCATGCGGCGCAGCAAATTAGGCGCTTCCTGGTCTTCGACGAGGGTTTGTAATGTAACCATGGACGCAATTGTCATTTGATCAGCCTCATGAGAGACCCGATTCAAGCCAACTACTTGCAAATCCACAACTTCATCAACCTCATCCGGGAGATTCGCAATGAGAGATGTGCCGCCGGCAAGAACGGCCGTTTTAACCTCAGACCTGTTTAGAAGTTGTAAAGCATCTTCAACATTATTGGGACGATGATACCCTTTTAATCTGTTCATAAAATCCTCCTACCGCTTCTAAAACCTATGGTGTCCAGTCAGAAAATGCATCAATCACTGGTTTGATATCGTCCATCATTGGATACAAAATGGGGCAGGTGACTCCTGCATCAATGTACTCCGCCACTTTATCTTGGCATTCGCGAGATGTCCCCACAGCCATTAAACTGCGCACGACTTCATCGGGAATTATCGCGGCTGCACGGCGGTAATCTGCTTCGGTAGCTGGCCATCCCACAAATTCTTGTACTTTGGCAATCAGCCCTTCGTCAACCTTGCTCGCCTTCATGATATGCGGCTCTGTGCCCAAATAGTAAGCAACCAACATCTTGCCCGTCATCATCGCCTCATCAGGATCATCATCCGACAGCGAACATACCAACAGTTCGGGTCGATCAACCTCATCCAATGTCTTGCCAGCCTTGGCTGCACCCAGGCGTACTTTCTCAACGGCTTCGCGAATATACTCGACAGACACCACGTAATTCAACACGACGCCATCACAAATTTCGCCCGTCATTTCCAACATTTTGGGACCGGTTGCACCGATGTAAAGTGGTATATTTCGTGGTGACGTATCGCCAAAGGCAACATCCAGTTTAATACGATCCAACTGCACAAATTCACCCTGGTAGGTAACTTCTTCCATGGTGAAAAGCTTTCGCAGGGCTTCGATATGTTCACGCATTGCTTTCAGCGGTTTATGCCGGTTAACGCCCACCCGACTGGCAATCGGCTCCCACCAAGCGCCCAAACCAAGCATAACGCGGCTTTGCCCGTCGGCCGTTTTGCCTGCCAACTCCCACAACGTGCTCCAGGTAGCTGCAATCACGGCCGGATTGCGGGTCCAGATTGGTAAAACGCCTGAGCCAAAACGCATACGTTTTGTTTCTGTGAGAAAGGCGCTCATGAGCACAACGCAATCTCGTGCCAACCGAGTATCTGCCTGCCAGATTTCCGAAAACCCTTTTTCTTCGGCATATTTCACCATTTCAATTTCATAGGCGATAGGGTGTTTATCCTGCATATAAAGTGCCATGCGCTGTGCCATAACTGTCACCTTTTCCTTTTGTGCGGCTTTTACCTGATTGCATTGCATTTTGGGCAAGATAACGCGGATAAATGGTTGTTTGTAACTGTACAGGTCGTCGAGGGCTGAGCTTGTCGAAGCCCGGTTCCGCCATCGACAGGCTCAGGCAACGACCTGTACAATTACGTTTGTTTTAGGATAATAATGCCCGCGTTATCACGCCCCTACTCTTTACATTGTCATTGCCATAACGGCTTTTTGAACATGCAGCCGGTTTTCAGCTTCATCGAAAGCAGCCGAACGCCAGCCGCTGGCTGGATTTGTGTTGTCAAGCACTTCGTTTGACACTTCCCAGGCGCGGTCGGCCGGGAGACAGTGCATGTAAATGGCGTTTTTGTCTGCCAATTCCATGTATTCGCGTGTCGCTTTCCAGTTCTTGTATTTGTTGAAGGTTTCCAGGGCTTTTTCTTCGCTGTCTTCACCTACGGGTGGCTTGAAGATGGATGTGGCTGCCCACGCTTTGGGATAAAGGACATGCGCCCCTTCTGCGGCTGCTTCAAAATCATCGGTGATTTCAAAATTGCTGCCGTTCTTTTCGGCATTGGCTTTGCACGCTGCAATAATCTGTGGATCAAGTTCCATTTCTGGTGGGTGAGCCAGCACAGTGTTGCAGCCCATCAGTGTGGCACCGAGG
>QQUD01000245.1 GCA_008501785.1 Chloroflexota bacterium | reverse complement strand
GATGCCAGGGAAGAAGCGTTATGAGATGGAAAACGGCCGTATTCGCGCCCTCTACGGCCATTCCACTAATTCCAAAATTCACAAAACGTCAGCTGTACCACCGCCTATTTTGTATCATGGCACGTCACCGAAAACAGCAGAACTCATTTTGCAAGAGGGTTTGAAGCCGATGCGGCGTCAATATGTGCATTTATCGGTGGATGTGGAAACGGCCGTTGAAGTAGGTAGGCGAAAAAGTGACAAACCCGTCATTTTGCAAGTGAATGCACGTGATGCCCACAAAGCAGGTTTGTCTTTTTACGAAGGGCATGATCTTGTTTGGTTAGCTGATGCCATCCCTCCCAACTTCATATCAAAGGATTGATCTAGGAGGCTTACATGGATGATCCTATCTGGCAGATAGAGCAAGTTGTTAAAGATTTGGGCCCCGCTGGAATGCCAGATGCATCAGTTAATCACGATCATTATTTGTATGGAATGCCAATAGTAGAAGCTGGCAATGAATATAAGCAGTAGTTTTTTTGTGGACACATCAGCTTGGGCAGCCTTGTTTGGATATGATGATAATACAGTGAACCCGCAAATGCATTTTGGAAACCGGTCCCCCAAAATCGCTAGAAAATAATAACAAATGACTATGTTTTCGATGAAACATATACGATATTGCGTAGGCAACAAAATGGCTTAGAACGGGTAAAGTTAGCCCATAAAGTGATTGAAGAAAGTGATTTGGTTGAAGTCTTTCAGGTTTCACAATCAGATCGATATCGTGGATGGGATGTTTTTACCAAATATTCTGATAAAGTTATCTCATTTACTGATTGCGTTTGTTTCGCAATGATGCATGAATTGGGAATTTATCAAGCTTTTTCGTTTGACTCTGATTTTTTCAGAGCAGGATTTGTAGTAAAACCATGAGTGAGATTCTTGTTATACACGGACCAAATTTGAATTTATTAGGAACACGCGAGCCGGAAGTATACGGTCATTTTACCCTTGCCGATATTAATCAACAAATGGAAGCCGTTGCGGCTGAACACAAAATTGAAGTGCGTTTTTTACAGTCGAATCATGAAGGGATATTGATTGACGCAATTCATGAGGCAAATGCCTGGGCAGCAGGTATTGTGATTAATCCAGGGGCATTTACACATTACAGTTTAGCAATTCGAGATGCATTGGCTGGTGTTAAACTGCCAACGGTAGAAGTACATTTGTCAAATATTTATAAACGCGAAGATTTTCGGCATGAGTCAATGGTAACGGCCGTTTGCCTGGGTCAGATTAGTGGGTTTGGTGCCGACAGTTACCGGTTGGGCTTATTAGCACTCATAAAGCATCTCAACGATCAATAAGGGGTAAAAACTGAGATTCTAAGAAGAATACTCTGTTTTTCACGCTTTTTTAGGTTCCAATGACTTGACCGTTTCCTATCGGGAATGTTACCTTTTGGGGGCAAACAAAAAAGCTTAGACCGTTGCTTCGATGGGTATCAAATGCGGTCCAAGCCTTTTTGAGCAAAGAGTGTGGCGCTTAACGTGCTGCGATGCGGCTGCGGTGTATGTGTCAATGCGGCTACGATGTCATTTCGATGCGGCTGCGATGTAGGTTGTATTGCGGGTGTAATGTAAGCTAGATTGCTGCTTCGGTGTGATTGTAATGTTAGTTGTAATGCGGCTCCAATGCTGTTTCTGTGATGTTGAGCGCCACCCGATCTAAGGTTTATCCAACCTTGTCCCCTTTTTAACACCCAATTATTACGATTTACATTACGAAAGCATTAATGTGTGAATATTCGGTAAACGCGCTTTATAATGGGGGCATACTCAAATTTTTTATGCATGAGGAATTAGGATGAAAAAAGCTCGACTGGTTCTGGTTTCGCCAAAAATAGGGCTTGACATGCTTAGGCGCTCATGTTAACATTTCGCCAATTAAATGACTTAAAGCGTTGAATCGGAAGAGTAACTTACAAAGCGGGTCGTAGAGAGTTGGTTCTTGAGCTGAAAAACCAACGTCAGCGCAGTAGGTGAATGGGCCGATGAGTTGCTTAGGCGAAATTGGTAAGTGATTATCAAAATTAGCCTGAGTCGGAATTGCCACCGTTATCAGGGCATAGGTTTTTTGCAAGAAGACTTGCACAGAACTAAAAAGAGTGAGCTGGCTATCGAAAACGTGCATCACCGCACGTTTTTTTATTTAAATAGCAGCTAACTAGGGTGGTACCGCGAGAATTTTGACGCTCTCGTCCCTTTTGGGATGAGGGCGTTTTTTTATTTTAGCTGGTCAGCACCTCAGCATTTCAGTACTTCAGCTTTTGGCTGACTAGCTGACTAGCTGAGGAGCTGAGATGCTTTTTTGGAGGACAAGATGAGTAATCAAACTAAATATTTATTGGACGAAAGCAAGCTACCGAAAACATGGTACAACATCAATGCAGATATGCCTGTTGCGCCAGAACCAGTGCTGCATCCGCAGACGTTGGAACCTGTTACGCCTGATTTTCTCAGTGTATTGTTTCCCATGAACCTGATTATGCAGGAAGTGAGCGCGGATCAGTATATTGAGATTCCTGAGCCAGTGCGGGAGATTTACAAGTTGTGGCGGCCAACCCCAATGTTCCGGGCACATCGTTTGGAAAAAGCGTTGGATACACCAGCACACATTTATTACAAATATGAAGGTGTTAGCCCAGTTGGGTCGCATAAGCCAAATACGGCCGTTGCTCAAGCATTCTTCAACAAAGAAGCAGGCACCAAAGCACTGACGACTGAAACAGGCGCTGGTCAATGGGGTTCTGCCTTGTCGATGGCATGTAATTATTTTGGTCTGGATTTGGAAGTGTACATGGTGAAGGTGTCTTATAAACAAAAGCCATACCGACGCATCATGATGCAGACGTTTGGGGCTGATGTGTATGCTAGCCCAACGGACCGCACGCAATACGGACGTTCTGTGCTCGCCGCCGATCCGAATTCACCAGGCGCACTGGGCATTGCTATTTCAGAAGCTGTTGAAGTTGCAGCTACCTCTGGTGGCGCGAAAAAATACAGCCTTGGTTCTGTGCTGAACCATGTGATGTTGCACCAAACAGTGATTGGTGAGGAAGCATTGGAACAGATGGCAATGGCAGATGAATACCCAGATGTAATCATTGGTTGCGCCGGTGGTGGTTCTAATTTCGCTGGTTTTGCATTCCCATTCTTGCGAGAAAACTTTAAAAACGGCATGAATACAAAAGTTGTGGCCGTTGAGCCAGCTTCTTGTCCCACGTTGACATGTGGTGACTACACCTTTGATTTTGGTGATACAGCATCGATGGCTCCTGTGATGAAAATGCACACGTTGGGACACACATTTGTGCCGCCAACTATTCACGCGGGTGGACTGCGGTATCATGGGATGTCACCTATCGTGAGTGCATTGGTAAACAATGGCAATGTTGAAGCGCGATCTGTGCCGCAGTTGGCTACTTTTGAAGCGGCTGTACAATTTACACGTTCAGAAGGGATCGTACCCGCGCCTGAATCAGCGCACGCCATCCGTGCTGCGATTGATGAAGCAATGAAATGTAAAGAAAGTGGTGAGAAAAAGGTGATCGCGTTTAATTTGTCAGGTCATGGGCATTTTGACATGATTTCGTATCAAGCTTACCTCAGCGGGGACTTGCAAGATTATGAATATCCGCAAGAGACAATTGAGGAAGCGATGAGTCATTTGCCGAAAATAGGTTAATAACGAATTGTGAATAATGAATTGTGAATTGTGAACGACAATTCACGATTCACAATTCGCAGTTCACAACTCGGGTGCATATGAATACAGTATATTCTCCAACATTGTCTGAATTTCGTGAATTAGCGGCTGGTCCGGCGAACTTGATTCCGGTCTATCGGGAGTTTGCGGCGGACCTGGAAACGCCAGTGTCGGTGTATTTGAAGTTGATGAGTGAAGTTAGCCCTTCGTTTTTACTGGAATCGGTGGAGGGTGGTGAGCAGGTAGGGC
>QQUD01000472.1 GCA_008501785.1 Chloroflexota bacterium | reverse complement strand
CAACGGCCGTTTCCCGCTCCCGCCCAAACAGATGCACCACCCGATGCTTCATCCGCTCAGCGCGATGCACCCCAATCGCCGCAAACACAGCAATCGGCATCGACTTACCCTTCACGCGAATGCTGCCCAAATCGGTCAAGTCAAAGGAATCGTCAAGCTGTTCACGCACAGGCGCTTCCAACAGCACCTGATTATCTGCCGCATTTTGCATCAGCCGCGCCGACAGGTTAATCGTGTCGCCCATCGTCGTGTAATCGTGCCGATTGGGCGAACCAACCGGCCCAGCAAAGACGCGCCCAGCCGTGACACCGATGCGCTGCATGGCAATAAACGGCATCGAGCCGCACTCCGCCTGCAAATCGAGCGCACAGCGCACGGCCCGTTCCTCTTGCTCCTCCACACTGCGCGGCGCACCAAAAATGATGTGCAGCAGGCTCCCTTTATCGCCGGTGATCAGACGGTTCAAACGGCCGTTATACCGCGCCACCACCCGCTGCGACTGACTAAAAAAGGTTTGCAATTTGTGCGCCACTTCGGGGTCCGCATCGTAATCAATGCCGTGGAACTGCACAAACAAACTGACCACGGGTTTCAATTCGGCCACCTCGTTGCGGCCAGTAAGCAGCGTTTCGTAAATGGATTGGGGCACGTAAGCAGCGAGTTGTTCGGCGAGGGAAACGGCCGTTTCCGCTTCCCACGTCAATTCGGGCCACGGTTTAGGTCGAGCCGCAATGTTTAAGCGTCCCATCGCGCCATACCCATCCCGCATCTCATCAATGGACACCCGCTTACCCGCAAGTGCCATCGTGGCCTCGTCCAACATGATGTCGCCCGGTTCGGCATGGTGTTCCGCATCGGCCATCTGGTCCAGCGTTTCACCAGCCAACACGTCTTCATACCCCACTGAAGCCAACCCTAAATTAAATCGCTCCACGGGACCATACGCCATGCCTACTTTCATTTTTAACGTGACGGTACCGATGGGTGTGGGGATGTTGCCATGAATGCCAATCGCTTTTTGCATACGCCATGCAGCAGTGACGGCTCGGTGGGAAACGGCCGTTTTCCGCACCCGCTTCTCCCGCCCAAACCAGACAATCAGCGCATCCCCCCCAAACTTAATCACGCTGCCGCCAAACCGGTGTACCTCCGCAATCAGCGGCGTAAACACCGATGCCAGCGCCCGCGTCAGTTCCTCAGCCCCCTGATCCGCACTCAAGCCATGCGTCAACGCCTCCGTCAACGGCGTAAACCCAGAAATATCCGCAATCATGGCCACGCCATCACGCGTCAAGGGTGTATCGTCGATTAAATTGGCAACACGGTCTCGGGGAATATACGCCGCTAATGCGGGGATGAGGTCGAATGCAGGCATGGAATCGCTCACAAAAAGTCTCACGCAAAGACGAAAGACGCAAAGGGGACTACAGATCAATATTACAACTTGTGGCGATTGTAGCACGTTTTGGGACTATCTGAATCGTCAATCGAAAATCGTGGAGGGAGAAACGGCCGTATTTCCCCCAATTTCCTTCTCCCCCCAAAACGCAGTAAAACGACACAGCAGTTGCGGCCTGGAGACCGAAGAAACAGCGTGGATCGACAAGATGCCGTCCACAGCGATCCAGGAAGACCACACAGGAACGGGGCCTTTTACAATCTATACACAACAAAAAACCATCTTGAGAAAATATGGTTCGTGTTTCTGGTCTAGAAACAATTGGAGACTAGACGAAAAATATTTCGAAATCATGCTAATGTGTTTCTATGTAGGAGACTTGCTTATAACATTTCGAAAACCTCGATCAGAACTGCTTATATCCATTTTACTGCCTATATTGTTTTTTCCTAATTCAAAATGATCAGAAATAATTATCTTAACATCTAGACGATTGCTCCTCCAAGACCCCCCTTTCAAAATGTATTGGAATTGCTCTACCTTCCTTCCCATAACATATTTGTGAGATTTTTTTATTGTCCATTCATGTACATTACCAGACATGTCAATACAATCATAATAGCTATTTCCCTGTGGAGAAAAGTCTTTAACCGACGATGTTTCCCTGATTTTGCGTTCAGCAGAATTGCAATAATTCTCATTCCAATAATCTCCCCATGGATAAATTCTATTGTCTAGACCTATAGCAGCCTTTACCCATTGCTCAACAGTAGGCAACTCTACACCAGCCCATTTCCCATAATCCACAATATTTTGCAAAGTGACAAGAACTACAGGGTGATCTGATTTTCCTGCAGGATACATTCTCGATTGACTATTCCATGCACATTTTTCTAAATTGTCTAACTTATACGTAGCATAATCTAATAGTCTCGCAAGTGGTTTTTCGAATATATTATCAGATAGTAAGCTAAAAAGCTTTGCACTTGCAACTGATGGTACTTCATATTCGGGATTTGCATCCAAGAACCTCTGATATTCAGAATTTGTTACTGGTGTTTTATCAATCCAGAATTCATCGAGATATATCTTTTGTAATTCTCCTATACTGTTTGAGAAGGAAAAAGTCCCAGCAGGTATTCGAACCATCTCTTTACCAGTTATTGGATGAATAAACGAATCTGACTGTTCATTATCAGCTTTTTCCAGTTCAATTTTCGGTTCAGTTACTATTTCAATCAATGGTGAGCTGTCAGGCCTCACTGGCACCACAATCTGCTTAGGTCTGGGAAAATCACCATGATCATTGCTACTTAAGCGACGCAAGAGGTGTTTCAGCCCTTGATTATAATCCTCAGAAAAAGGAATCTTTTGATAAGTTTCCCACAATGGAGGCATACTCACAGGCTCTAAAGTCAAGGGTACAAAGCGAATCTTGCCGCGATGCTCTAAACTAATAGCCGCGTTTGTTTCACTTTTCACCCAGCGGGAAATCAGAGCATTTGCACTTATCAGGAGGGCAAAAATACCGCTCTCCATCAACCCTCGGTTAATTGCCTCTACCCACTTTTCACCGGGTTGAATATTGTCAGATGCGATCCAAGTTTCCCAGCCATTGGTCCGCAAGTCGTCCGCCAACTGCTGGGCAAATTTGGCATCCTGGTGGGCGTGGCTAATAAATATTTGGTGAGGGTTATGTTCAATTGCTTTTTTGGGTTGGGGTTCCAGGTCAATCAGATGGGGTTGCTCTGCAAAATGATCAGGATAGCTTTTTGGGCGTTCTCGTTCCAAGGCTGCTAGTAGTTCATCAAAGCGTCCACGTCGCTGGCTATTTTCCACCAACATCCGTACTTTTTGGCTTTTTTGCATACCTACTGTGAAATCATTGTAAACTTGGGGGAAATAATCAAAGCAAAAATTTGTCAGCTCTTCATCATTGAAGAATTCTTGCAAAAATTTTCGGGCACGGACGTGAATTTGTTTAGTCATGAGTTTATGATAAGTTGATTTGGTTATTGGGCACCATTACAAAACATTTGCAACCTATTTTATGTCATAACCGCAATCTTACAACCCACCAGTTCTTGCCTGTAAGGTTTTCCGTTTTCGGAAATCAAACTCTGCTGGGGCAAGGTTTTCTACACGGGCTGTGGCTGGCTTCCTATCCGCGCTATTTCCCGTCTTCGACCTCTTACCTATTATGATTATGATATACTGCAAGAGAAGACAAATAATGGTCGAGGAAGTAAACTGATATATGAAGCAATTCAAGTCCGTTTGCCATCAACTATCGCTGTGGCGTACTGTCAACACGTCGGCGTTATTCAGTACAAATCGAACATTGTGAAGGGAGAAACGACCGTATTTCCCCAATTTCTTTCTCCCCCAAAACAAAGTAAAATGACACATAGGGTTAACCAACAAGGATTTTATTATGAAAGCAGTGATTTTTGATTTGGGTGGTGTGTTGGTGGATTACGATCATGCAGAGACGCTGGCGGCAGTGGGCAGGTTGACGAGTACGCCAGACCAGCCATTGACGGCTCCACCCGATTTGATTAAGAAATTTGTGACGGGGAAGGTAAACGGCCGTTTCTTCCACAACCACCT
>QQUD01000482.1 GCA_008501785.1 Chloroflexota bacterium | reverse complement strand
GAGAAATCGGCGTACCAACTGTTGTTGTTTATGAATTAGAAGTTGGGATTGCTAAATCAACTTCGCCAGAAAAGCGTACACAGCAGTTAGCAGAATTTCTGTCGGTGGTTGATGTCCTGCCATTTGGTGCCGATGCAGCAAAGTTGGCTGCGGAAATCAGGGTCGCGTTAGAAAAACAAGGGGAACCCATTGGCCCCTATGATGTGCTTATTGCAGCCACAGCATTAGCAAACAAAGCCACACTCGTCACCCACAACACCAAAGAATTTAGCCGAATTGAGAGCCTTGTGATCGAAGATTGGTTCTGAATGATTCGAAACGTTGAATCTACTATATAATAAAGATAGATAGATAATTGGCGAGGAACAGATCATGTTAAAAACGCACGAACGAATTATTACAGCACAGGATTTGGCGGAGAGGACACCGAAAGCAATTGCAAATGCGCAAAAAGAGCCGTTGGTGGTGACGGAAAACGGCCGTCCTGCGGTTTACATGATTAGTGTAGACCTGTTTGATGCGCTGGTAGGGCAGTTAGAAGCAATCGAAAATGCGGAATTGAAAGCGGCTATCACGGCTGCGGAAGAGCAGTTTGCAAATGGCGCATTTAAAACATTGGAAGAAGCCACGGCACTCGCTGAAGCTGCCTGGAAACATCAGGAATCCGCTGAATGAGCCAAATTCTTCTCTCTGATCTGGCGGTAGAGCAGCTAAGCGAGATGCCAGCCCAGATCGGCCGCTTCATGTTAGATTCTCTGCAACGGCTGCGAACATTTCCCCGCTCTGCCCCACGCGTTCCTGTTGAAGGATATGAATCCTTTCGACAAATAACCGTCCGCTCATATCGTGCCATTTATTGTTACTTTGAAGAAAAAAATGAAGTGCGAGTTTATTGCATTTTGCATGTACGCCGTCGTTTGCCTTCACCTGAACTTTTGAAATATCAACTTTTTTAGTCATAACTGCATATCAAGGCACAGGTTCTAACTTGGCACGCGCCATGATTGCATATGGGTTTGCTGTCACAAGGTCTGGGTAAGCAAATTCCCAAGTGTCACAGCAATCTTGCCATGCCAGCAGGTAGGCGTTAACGGCGTTTTCTTCATCTCCCAGCAGCTCGTAGGTCAGGCCGAGATGATAATAATAGCGATTGTCAGGCTCAAAATCAGGACTGTTTGCAAGAGTTTTTAACTGTGTCAAAAGCTCTTGTGGGTCTCCACCAGACAACAAATAACCAATGCTGCCATCACTCCCCAATATTGTCTGGCGTTGTATCTGCCCATAAACATATGGCTCATATCGATCAAATTTAACAATAAAAGGTTCTTGATCTATCTGACGCCTGTAAAATGCATAGACTTGATCACTTCCGATAGTAAAAGGGATGTAACTTGTTGTTGCGTCAAAGTGATATCCGATATTGAGTCGAGTATGGATTCGAAATTCAGGTTCAAATGTTTCTATTGAGTCAACATACATGACTTTAATGCTTGTACCGACTTGCGAAATGATCCACAGTTCTAATTCACCTTCTTTTTGGTGGCGTGTAACGAACCATTTTTCAGGTAATCGATTATCATCAAAATCAAACCAGCCATATGCTAAAATGGGAATTCCAATTTCATCCAATGCAGCCAGCATATCTGATGGGGTTGCAACAGATAACAGCTCTGCAACGCCAGTGATTGCTTCTTGTGGATTGCATTTTATATTTACTTCAACACAAGCGCGATATAAGTCTGTTGGAGATTGATAAATCGATAAAAATGTCAATGCTGGGTCTAGCCATTGACTGTTAGATACTGACGGTGTCGTTATGATTTTTTCTAGCAGATTTTGTGCTTCAGAGAAATGTCCAAGCATAGCATGATGCATTGCTAAAAGGTATCGAAACTCATCTTGTGCATCTTCTGCAAATTCTTCTCCGACACGATGATCGATTCCAGTTGGGCGAATATCGCCAAATTCCCTCTCAAACCAGGATAAGATTTCTTCCTTTTCAATCTCTGACAATCTTTGCCAATTTGGCTCATCCAATGTGAAGACACAAAATTCAGGAATGGTATAGCTATTTGTTATTTTGAATTCTGTTTGTTCAAACCACTGACCATTCCAATAGAAAATATTTGTATGCCAATCAGGACAAGATGTTGGTGCACCACCAGAAATGTGTAAATTTGTTATTTCACTATTGGGCATTATTTGAGCAATAGTTTCACGGGATGAGCGTAGAAATCCTGTTTTTTGAGGACCAAATCCTAATTGAACAGGTGGTACGCTGCTCAAATCCAAAATGGTTGACACTTCGCCGATCATTGTCCCACTGTGAGAGCTTGCAGAGATAATGATGTCTAAAATATCATCTCCAGTTAAGTCAACGATACTCCAGGAATATCCAGATGAAATAGGATAACCTAAGTTGCTGTATAATTGATAAGAAACAAATCCATCTGATTGTTCTAATAACCAAAACGTTGCGTTGCCAAATCCGCTATATGATTCATTGACAATCGTTATGATGTGGCTGCTTTTGTACCCTGGGAGTGGTTTAAGCTCATCAACTTTTAACCCATATGCAAAAGGATATTGTTTAAACCATTGGGGTAATTCGCCCACGGATAGTCTGCCACTATTGAGGTGTTCTACTATTATCTTTTGATACAAACTAATGTCAGAAAAATCATTGCTAACCACAAAATTAGCAATTTCTCCAAGTTGCCAGTAATCTTTTCGTGCGTCATCAGGATACCTCAACTGAGCTTCAGTATAAGCAAACGATGCATATCCAAAGGAATGTAAATATATTTCCCTTAGCGTTGAACTACTAAAGTGAACCCTTATTGATTCATGATAATCTTCCAATAAGAGGGCGAGATTATGAGCATAGTCAGGAGACCAGGGGACTAGGTGATAAGCAATTTCATCTGTTGGTGGTGCTTCTGGCGTTAGGAGTAATTCGGGGAATCGGGTTGGTGTTGGAGTTGAGGTTGGATCGTGTGTAGGTGTGTTGGTTGGCACGGTCGTTTCCATCTGCGTAGGCGTAGCCGATGGCGTGAAAGTGGGTGCTGGGGTGTTCGTGGGCTGGGCTGTTGGTGTGAAAACGGCCGTTTCCTCCACACGCACAACCACATCCGGCACATCTTCATTGTGACAACCAACAAAAAACAAAAAACAGAAAACGGAAAACAAAAAACGAAAAACGTGGCGCGTTTGGCACATAATATATCTCCCCAATTAATGGTATCTCACTAATATTAACATAATTTGATACCATAGGAACAGGTTTCCATTCCGTCTTATTTTTGTGTACAATGACGTTATGAATAAGCGGAAGTTGCTGCAAAAAATACAACCTTGAACTTGAGGATTAATAATGAAAGATTATCATATCAACATTTTTTACAGCGAAGAAGACGAAGGATATATTGCTGATATTCCCGATTTAGAATCTTGTTCCGCCTTTGGCGAAACGACCGCTGAAGCGCTGCGTGAGGTTGAGATAGCTAAATCTGCCTGGCTGGAAGCAGCACGGAAAGTAGGAAAACCGGTTCCATTGCCACGATACCCGCCAATTATTTATCAATTTGCTCATTTTTGATTGATTCCACCACATTCTGCACACATTCGATTTAACAGCCAAATTTTTAGTCACTAACTGCATATTATGGCACAGGTTCTAACTTGGCACGCGCCATGATGGCGTACGGGTTTGCCGTCACAATTTCTTCGGCAAGCTGCCACGTGTCGCAGCAATCTTGCCATGCCATCAGGTAGGCGTTGACGGCGTTTTCTTCATCTCCAAGCAGTTCGTAGGTCAAACCGAGGTAGTAATAATAACGATTGTTTGGATCGAAATCAGGATTGTCGGCCAACGTTTGTAGCCGCGTCAAAATCTCCTGCGGGTTTGTGCCATACAGCAAATCATCAATGGCCTGGTCGAGGGCTGCAACTTCTGGTGCTTGCTCAGGAATGTAGGGTTCGAATGCCCGTGATTTTGTTACATACGGCTCT
>QQUD01000315.1 GCA_008501785.1 Chloroflexota bacterium | reverse complement strand
AGCGCGATTGCGAAAATTATTGTCAGTTGTCAGGGTGCGAGCGTTGATGCGAATTTCACCAATTCGTGTTGTAGACAAATCGGCATAATTGAGAGCAATTTGGCCCGCAACTTGATTGGTGATGCCAATCACGGTAATTCTGCTGCCGCGCAAATCTTCATCAAGCTCAAAGCGAACTTCTGAACCTTCCTGAGTGATTTCAAAAATTGCCAAATCGCTTGTGACAGATTCTTGTGCAGGTTCACCGGTTGCTTCTTGCACAGGGTCACCAGTTGGTGCTTCTACAGGGTAGCCGGTTGGTTCTTGAACGGGTTCAGCTGTTGGTTCTTCCATTGGGTAGCCTGTCGGTTCCTCAATAGGCTCTGCTGTCGGCGCTGCTACCAGTTCATCTGTTGATTCTTCTATTACTTCTTCAGTTGCAGTTGCATCTACTGCTTCAGTGAGGGCTGGTGTTTCTGCGGTTGCTTCGATTACCAGTGGCACCGCTTCAATGGGGCCACTGGCTTCTTCGGGTTCACTCAAAACGCCACAGGCAGAGAGCAGCAAAATGGCTGCAAGAAAAATCATCGATTGAATTTTGAAATGTTTCATGCTTCATCACCTTTGTTTTCGTTTGATTTAAACAACGGGGGCATTGTAAACGGGAATTGTGCAGATGTTGTTAAGGGGAGTTTAGAATTTATGAAGAAAGCATGAAGTCAATGCTGATCAAATTTGATGAATTGCTTGTCATTTTGGCAGAAACGGCCGTATACTTTTATATTATTTTTGCTGGATAGTAAGGTTTATGACGTTTTCGACAGAGGTCCTCTCCACAATCATCCAACACCATCGGCCAAACCTGGCTGAGGATGTTCAGTTCACACCGATTAAAACGGGAAAATTTAATACATCTTACATGGTGACAGCGGGTGAGCAGCGGATGGTGCTGCGGATTGCACCTCCACGCACCGCGACGTTTGTGTTTTACGAGCGGGAGATGATGCGGCAAGAGCCGCAGTTGCACTCTTTGCTGCGTGCCGAGACAGATGTGCCGGTGGCGCGGGTGTTTGCTTTTGACGATACGCGCACACTGATTGATCGTGATTATATTTTGATGGAGCGATTGCCAGGACGGCCGTTATCCGACATGGGGCAGACAAACTATGCTCATGTCTTGCAACAAATTGGCAACTACCTGTCACAAGTTCATGCACTTCATGCCACCCAATATGGTTATTTGGGTGCACACAAACCGATGGAGCCACAGCGCAACTGGGTTGATGCGTTTGCGATTATGTGGCACAAGATGATTGATGATATTGCTGGCATCGGGTTTTATGATGAGGCTGAAAGCGGCTCAATGCGGCGCTTGTTAGACAGCTATTTACATTTGTTTGACCGGCCGGTATTGGCATGTTTGTTGCACATGGATGTGTGGCATCAAAACATTTTGATAGGCTGGAACAACACAGTCACTGGACTGATTGATTGGGACCGCGCTTTATGGGGAGACCCTGAAATTGAATTTGCGGTGCTAGATTATTGTGGCATTTCTGAGCCAGCGTTTTGGGAAGGGTATGGAGTTGACCGCGACACCTCACCAGAGGCACAGGTACGGCAAATCTTTTATCTACTTTATGAGCTGCAAAAATATATTGTGATTCGATACGGCCGTTCTCACAACCCAGGAGCCGCACAGCAATACAAACATCAGGTAATGCAGATTATTAACCAGACCCACCTTCTTTCGGGGACAGGGTTTAGAGAGAATAATGCTACATAATGCGCTGCAGGGCGTTTTCTAACACATCCAGCGAGACTGGCTTGCGCAGCCACAAAATTCCCAACTCATCCACAGCATCATCCAATGAAACGTAATCTGCCAACAAAATGACCCTTACATGAGGGTAGGTAATCAACATTTCTTGACTGAACTGCTCTGAAGGGGACCCCTTGTTACTTTGATCGCAAATGAGACACAGTATCTGCCTCTCAAATTGCTCCATCAACATTGTCGCTTGTTCGGCATTTTCAGCAATAAGCAAATCATATCCCAATGCCATTAACCCATCGGCTAACGCATAGCGTAGATGCTCGTTTGTTTCCAATAAGAGTACTCTGCCAGAAACAGAGTCAGTTTGTTTCGATGTTTTTTCGGGGTTTGATGCAGTCATTGGCAGGAGGGGGAGGTAGATGGAAACGGCCGTTCCCTCTCCCACTACCGATTCAATTTTCATATGACCATCATGCTGCTGCACAATGCCCAATGTTTGCGAAAGCCCTAATCCAGAATTTAAGGGGGATCTTGTTGAGAAAAACGGCTCAAACACGCGTGGTAAGATCTCAGGTGCAATGCCAGTCCCATTGTCTCGCACCAAAATTCGCACCCATCGTCCCGGCTCCATTTCTTTAATGGGTATTGGATCCTCTGTTGTACATTCATGTTGAGTAAGCTTAATTTGCAATGTACCACCATTTGGCAATGCATTTTGCGAATTTAAAACTAGATTAAGTAATGCCTGTTTTAATCGACTCGCATCAATACGCACAAATAGTGGCCCAGAAGCTTGAACAAAATCAAACTTTATTGCCTCATTCAATAAATGAGGCAATAAAGATTCAAAATCTTGAAGAAATCGATTGAGTTCAACTGATTCAGTTTGAATCATAGCTTTTCGACTAAAATCTAAAATTTGCTGGACTAAGCCAGCCGCCCGTTCTCCACTTTCATGAATTGTTTTTACTCTGTGCTGTAGGTCATTTGGCAATGTTGCTTTATTGAGCAGCAAGTCAGCCTGTAATAATACGGCCGCCATAATATTATTGAATTCATGGGCCATGCCACCAGCTAGATGACCAATGGCAGCCAGTCGTTCCCGCTCAATTAGTTGCTCCTGCGTTGCTTTTAGATTTACTAAAGTTGTTTCAAGCTCTTGATTGCTTTGCAATAACGCCGTTTCCATTTGTACTCGTTCGGTCACATCACGAATATTGAGAACAAAACCACCGATGTCAGGAGATTGCAGCTTGTTGCGGATGAGTCCTTCCAAATTTGTCCAGTGGTTATCTTTGTGTTTAAATCGAAACATAAATTTGTGGACTTTTTGAGAGGATTCAAAGATTTTGGGGATGATTTGAGATAAAGATGATATGTCATCAGCATGAATGCGCTCTACGACATTCATGTTCATCAATTCTGCTGGTTGATAACCAACAAGACGCTGTATGGATGGTGATCCATACGTGATTTTACCATCCTTATTAACCAGAAGAACAATGTCTGAGGCATTTTCAGTGAGCGCCTGCCAATATGCTCTATTAACTTTTAGCTCTTTTTCCATGCGATGTTTATATAAAGCCATTTCGATATTGGATTGCAATTCACGAATGGTGACGGGTTTAAGAATATATCCAAATGGTTCAGATACTCTAGCTCTTGCTAAAATATCTTCATCAGCATGGGCCGTGACAAAAATGATAGGAATATCTAGTTGTTGGCGAATTAGATTTGCAGCATCAATTCCATCTATTTCACCTGGCATGTTAATATCCATCAAAACAATGTCGGGGTGAATATCGGTTGCTTTTTTGACCGCTTCTTTTCCCGAATAGGCAATATCAGGCACGTGGAATCCGAGCTTGTTTAATGTTCGTTGCAAATTTTTGGCAATAATAGCTTCATCATCAACGACCAAAATGGTTGATTTATTCATGTCTTTATTCATAATGTTAATAGTTCAGTTCTTTAAATTGAATAGAGTATGTCGTTCCTTCGTATCCTGTTGTGAGCTGCAACGATCCTGCCATTTGTTCCACCAATGTTTTTATTAACAATGACCCTAACGTTTCAGCCTTGTCAAAATTGATATGAGGTGGAAATCCTACGCCATTATCTGACACAATAAGCTGAATAGCGTCGGCTTCATGATAGAAGTAAAGATTGACTTCACCTTTTGCCTGATTAGGAAATGCATGTTTGAATGCATTTGTTAATATTTCATTGATTAGTTGACCACAAGGAACGGCCGTATTAATGTCAAGTTGGACATTATTCACTTCTACATTTACGTTAATCTCTGCATGAATAGGTAATAAATTTTGTAAATATTCAACCAGTGACAAAATATAGAGACGAATATCAACCCTCCGTAAATCTGAAGATTGATGGAGGGCTTCGTGTATCAAAGCCATTGTTTGAATACGTGATTGACTTTCTCGAAAACTCTGTTTAATTGTTTCATCGTCTATGAGACTTGCTTGCCAATCTAACAGACTAGACACCACCTGTAAATTGTTCTTAACTCGGTGGTGGATTTCTTTAACTAACATCTCTTTTTCAGCCAGCGATTTTTCTAACTGCATCTGGATGTGGTGCTGTTCTGTTATATCTTGATGAATGCCTACCGCACGAATGGGACTGCCTTCTGTATCTCGCTCCACTACCCTTCCCGCAGACAAAATCCATTTCCATTTGCCTGATTTCGTTTTTAATCTTTGCCTGACTTTGTAATCGGAACTTTTCCCCTGTAAATGGTCTGAATAGGCTGCCAATACTGATTCACGATCATCGGGGTGCATTAATCCTTGCCAGGTGCTGTCAAGTTGAGGCAGTTCGTTTTCAGAATAGCCTAACATTTCCAGCCATCTTGTATCATAAAGTGTAAACCCAGAAGGTAAGTGAACATCCCACAAACCCAAGTCAGCCCCTTTTAAAGCTAATTCTAAGCGTTCTTCACTATCGCGTAAGGCTCTTATCGCTGTTTCTCTTTCGGTCACATCACGAAAACGCCAGACACGGCCGCTAATCTCGGTCCCTAACCACAGTGGCAGAGAATATCGTCGAATGACGCGCCCATCTTGCAAATAGAATGTTTCAAATTCTGCACTTGTAGAAGCATAAAGCCAATCAATTCTTTCAAGAAATTCGTCAGGTTGTTTTACCTGTTGGGCAATATATGTCATGACGTGTTCATCATTTTCATGATGCATCATCTTTGCAGGGATATGCCACAGATTCATCAATTGGGAATTTGTCAAAATGATCTTGCGCGACTTATCTGTTGCTAAAATCCCATCATTCGTTGAGTCAAGAATCGCCCTCACTAAGACCTCTTTCTGTTGTAGTGCTGCTTCTGTTTGCTTGCGAGCTGTGATGTCGCGTACGACACTTTGAATGTGGGATGTTTGTCCGTTCATATCGTATACGAGTGCCGCATTAACTTCACCAATTCGGTTTGAACCATCTTTATGAACAAATGTGCGCTCAAATACTGGGAGTCTTGTTCCAACTAATAGTTTTGCTAAATTGTCATACCCATATTGATATTCGGTCGGTAAGATAAAATCAGAAAATATCCTATTTACAATCTCTTTTTCTCGATACCCTAGCAATTTGCAAGCTTGCTCATTTGCCTCTAAATGTGTGCCATCTAGCCCTATTATAAATACGGCATCATTTGTTTGCTCAAACAGTCCCCTGTACCGTCGCTGTTCTTCCTCAAGCGCTTGCCGCACCTTTAAATGTGCATGATTATCTCCTTCTAATTCTGCTAACCGGTCGGCGGCTAACAATGTTTGGTGAACAGTGACGGCAATCACAAGCATAATGCCCATCACAAAATAAGTTGCCGCATCTACAAGGCTCCCCACATCTGATGTGTTGACGAAAATCCCTACATAAATACAACCTAAAATAAAAACAGTCGTTGTAAAAATAAGTATTTCTTTCCAATTGAAATAAATGGCTGATAAGATAATCGGAAGCAGCAGATAGATAAGACTTAATGGTTTATCTGGGTTAATAGCAACAAAGCTTATAAAAACTCCTGATATGATAGTTATCCAAAACGCCTTCTGAATATGACCACGACGGCAGAAATAGTAAGCAGGTATCCAGCAACATAATCCCAAAACTGCCGCGGCTATGGCTTTTTCCGGCAAAAATAGCCTATCGAATTCAAAAAAAATTGAGAATACTGAAAGCAAAAACCCCACCCAGCCGAACAACAATATTACACCAGCCAATGATTCAGCCTGACGTCGCATTTTTTGCTCTGGAATATCGACCAATGGTGCTGTTAAACTGTGCCATATTCGGTTGAAAAAGAACCAATCCATCGTTTGTTAACCTTGTGATTTGAGAGCGAATCATCCTTTGTAAGTCGGTGCTAAATATCTTCATATTAGCATAACAAGTTAAGAAGATATATCAAAAAAGTGTACGCCTCCCCTGTAAAGCATTATTAGAATCATTGATGAGCAAAATCACACGCTGTTGATGCCCTTTGTCATTGACGATTAATCCACCCCATTGTAAGATGAATATTGAGTAGGAATGATGCCCCCCATCGTAGCCACCCGCTCAACGATTCATCACTTTTTATAGTAAACATGATAGAAATCAACTTTAATATATCGTTTTTCAATTGGGTGCATGATTTTTGTACTGTTTGTTGGTGAGGAATACGGCCGTTTTCCCTCCCAGCATAAATGGAGTTCATATCATGAACGAAGGCCAAAATGCATTATTGCACGATTTAACAATTTTGGAAGCGATGCTGGATGAACTTCCAGAATATCTGATGAGTGATGCCACCCGATGGCCCATTCAAGCAGATATGCCTCCTCTTACCATTGGTGGCTGCCTGATGCGAATTCACCGGCTGGGCAAATTGCAAGCACAGCTCCCCCATTTGGACAAGAACCGGTATGATCAAGCCGTTTTGCGTTTTGAAGATGCATTAATCGAAAAGGTAGTGCGATTTGAAAAGCGAACCCACCAAGAATTACATGCGCGGTTGGGAGAATGGTCTGTCTGTCTCCGTGAGACCTACATTCAACCTAAACGATACATTGACAAAGTTGATATACGGGTTGTCATTGAAGAAATGATGCTGGCTTTGCAGAAAAAGCCGTACCATCTCGAACAACAAGTTGTCCAACAAATTGATGTGCTGGATAAAAACCTGAAAAACCGATGGCATCCTGGCGAATTTGTGTGGGACGTCGTCTGGCAATCCGCATACCCACTACAAAATTATTGGTGGTTATATGGGTCTCCTGTAGCGATTGCGGTTGCATCCTAAGTTTGCCACATTTTCAAAAATCTCGTAAAGTCTTTTTACGGTAAATATCTAATTGAGCGTTTCTCAATCTTGGTTTGCCTGACAGGGATAATCAAACTTCGTGAAAAAAGGCGAAAAATCATGCAATCATTAATCCATTTGTGGGAAAAACCAACAGCAAAAGAAATCGTAATGATAGCAGGGTGGCGACAATGGGCAGACGCAGGCTCCATCTCTTCTACCTTGCCGGAATATTTGATTGAACAAACTGGTGCGCGCAAAATTGGAGCGATTGTTGAAGGGGGCTACTATCTTTTCCAACTGCCTGGCACCCATCACTTATTACGTCCGGTGATAAAGTTGGAAGACGGGTACCGACAATCTTTTGAAGTCAAACGAAACGAATTCTACTATGCTGGTAACGACGACAAAGGCTTGATCATATTTTTAGGAGACGAGCCACACCTAAATGTCGAAAAATATGCCGACGGCTTTTTTCAGGCGATTCTTGACTTACAAATTACCCAGGTTGTGGGGTTGGGTGGTGTTTATGGCCCGATGCCCTATGATAAAGCACGGGATATCTCCTGTATTTACAGTTTACCTGAAATGAAGGCATCTCTCGAAAATTACAACATTCGTTTCTCAAACTATGAAGGAGGGGCGACCATTGGCTCCTACTTAATTGATCGAGCTGAGCGCGAAAAAGTAAATTTTCTGGCATTATATGCATTTGTTCCCGCATATGACTTTGCCCAATCGGCATCAGTGCCCCAAGGAATCCAAATAGAGCAAGATTACAAGGCGTGGCACGATTTAATGCGGCGCATTAATCATTGGCTTGGTTTGTCGTTGAATATGGCCGATTTGGAAGAGCGGGCAATCAAATTAATTGTGACAATGGATGAACAGGTTGCTGAGCTTGAAAAAAAGATGCCACAGCTAAATGTGCGTGAATATCTGGAGAGCCTAACCCGAGATTTTACAGAACGGCCGTTTGACCCCCTGGCCGATGTCTGGGAAGAAGAATTTCGAGATTTATTTAAGGACTTAGATGAGTAACGCTGGGATAGATTAGGTTTGGGACTGCCCATTTTATTGCCAGTTTGGAAGATTAGTACGAATGTCATCCCAGTACTCATGGCTGTTGAATCTGCGCAAAAACCCCCTTATGATAGATTCCATAATCTTTTGTAGTAAAGAAATAAGAATAATTTATGCATTGATAATCTTTTACATCATTGCACCAATAGCAAATCATCCCCAAGGTATGTTGGTGTGGTTAGCGAGTTGATGTTCGTTTTAATCGACTTGAGACAAATGTAAGGATACTCATTCGGATAATGTATTTTATTGGTTGTCACATGCAATATTGCGTCATTTGCCTTTTTATTGATCCAATTTAAGGGCAGAAATGCAAGCCTGTTTAATTTATAGTTCTTGTATCCAATAACACATTCTACAAGAAAATTAGTATGGATATAAACACTTTTTGCAAACTACCAACCCAAAATATAGCCCAAATCCTTCAAGAAAAAGGGCCTATTGTATGCGTATTTCCATTTAATGGAACACGGCGTTGGTTTATGCTTGAACATGCCAATTCAGTGACATCTTTTGAAAATGATTACATGGAAAAAATGACAGCCCGCATGGCAGAAATTTGTACAATGTTGTTTGAGCATGGCATCGACACGCTGTTAATTCCACTCCTAAGTCCTCGTTTGTTTGATGCACGTGGTAGTCATTACACCCAAATGACGCTGCAATCTCTCAATTTGTTGTGTGATCACCCTGCACTCGCCTCGCTCTATGAGACGCTTCAAGTAAGCGCCCGTTTTTATGGTGATTATGAAAACTATCTTAATCAAGAACCTTTTACGCATTTGTTGGATAAGTTTCAGCAGTTGACGAGGAAAACGGTCGTTTACAACAATCACCGCGTTTTTTGGGGAATTTGCGCACACGACGCTACCCAAACTACCACAGACCTTGCTATTCGCTATTTCCAGACACACCGTAAAATGCCCGATAAACAGGACTTAATCAAAATGTATTATGGGGAATCACTACCACCAGTTAATATTTTTATTACCGAAGGAAAACCACGTGCTTATGATATGCCATTGTTAAGCAGTGGCAACGAAGACCTTTATTTTACAGCGTCTCCCTCTCCATATCTTTCCGAACAACAACTACGAAAAATTCTTTACGATCATCTATATACCCGACCAAAGGATAAAGAACGGTACGGTTTGTTAGAACTAGAAGATCGTGAAGCCATGCGGGTATTTTACCAAGCGAATGTAAACAATATTTTAGGTGTTGGAGAAAAACACACGCATTGGGGGATATGGTATCCAACTGCTTCGCCAGTGGTACCGGGGGAACCAGCTAATGACACAATTTCAAGAAAGACATAACAACTTTACTTTTGCTGCCAAATCACAATCTCAAAAATTCCATAACTTGCTCAAAACCATTGGCCCAGGTTTAACCACTGCAACTGCTTATGATACAGCATGGGCGGCACGCTTACATGCTGTTACTCCCGAACTTGCACAAAGCGCTATAAAATGGCTGCGAACCCATCAGCTAAGTGATGGGAGTTGGGGAATGGGTGAGTTTGTTTATCATCATGAGCGCGTGATTTGTACACTCATTGCCATCATTGCTCTGGCAGAAAATGGATGTTGTGAAGATACAGATCGAATTCAAGAAGGGGCAGCTTCAATCGATCATCATTTAGCTCATTTGGTCAATGATAAATCTGGGGAAACGATTGCATTTGAAATGTTGTTCCCGACATTGATGGTGCGAGCCAAACAATTAGGCATCATGCCTCGCGGCAAAACAACCTTTTTTAATTCAATGCATAAGACACGGGCCTACAAAATTGCCCGTTCTCCAGGCAATATGATTAGCCGATATGTGACAATGTCATTTTCAGCCGAAATGGCTGGTGAAGATGGGGTGCATTTGCTGGATGTAGGCAATTTACAGGAGACAAACGGCTCTGTTGGTTATAGCCCATCAGCAACTGCATACTATTTACTGCATATCGATCCGCAAAATGTTGATGCACAAAAATATCTTGAACGCACTTTTATAGATGGTGGTTTGCCAAATGTGGCGACAATTGACATTTTTGAACGGGCATGGTCTTTGTGGAATTTGGCTATTACAGATTCCCATAGTGAGCAATTATGGCAGGCTGCACAGCCTCATCTTGATTATTTAGAGGACGCGTGGGTTCCTGGTAAAGGTGCCGGAACTGCGATTGATTGGACATTAAAAGATGGGGATGGGACAAGTATCGTGTATGAGGTTTTAAAAAGATACGGCCGTTCTGTCGATCTCGATGGCCTGTTGCACTACGAAACAGACACCCACTTTCGAACCTTTCAGCTAGAATCAAATGTATCTACAAGCACCAATATCCATGCGTATGGCGCATTACGTCACGCAAGATTGCATGAAACACACCCATCGGTGCAGAAAATTGCTGACTATTTGAAAACAAGCCAAACAGCACAAGGTTATTGGGTAGATAAATGGCACGCATCCCCTTATTATCCAACAACCCATCTCATTATTGCCAGCGCTGGCTATCAAGACCATCTGGTTACTAAAGCAATAGATTGGATTTATAATACACAAAGGCCAGATGGCTCATGGGGCTATTATGTTTCAACCGCAGAAGAAACAGCATACTGCTTGCAAGCCTTATCGATTTGGCAAGCAGCGGGACATTATGTTCCCAGTATAGCCATACGAAAAGGTTATCATTGGTTAAATAATCACATGCACCAGCCATTTACACCCTTATGGATTGGTAAATGTCTTTATACGCCCCTCCTCGTTGTTCAATCAACAATCATCAGTGCTTTAATGCTTGCTGAACGGAGCATCAATATGACACTCTCTAATTGATAGCCTAAATTTCTGAATCTTGTGATTTGACAATCCCCAATAAACGCTAAAAAGGGTGGCACACGTGCCACCCTTTTTAGATCCCACTATTTCCCACTGAACCGCGCATTTCAGCACAAGTCTGCGACAAGTATATGAGATTCATACGCTTATTTCTACGGATGATTTACCAGAAAATATAGGCTTTCTTTTAGACAAGGGGTACAAAAGCAGTTGTGCAAATTCTTTATATTGCTGTTGGAAAATCATTATCGGAGAAAGTGGGAATGAATTTACGCTAAAATTATTATGAATTTCTCATTAATAAAGATTTTATTTTTCTAACTTATGATACAAAAGGCTTGTCCAAAGAACATAGTTTCAATAATTGTGAAAATAAGGGTATCTAACCATGAATGAACATGTGATCGTGGGAATTGGGAGCATTGTCGTACTTGGAATTGGCGCACAATGGATAGGCTGGCGTCTGAAGCTTCCTGCTATCCTGCCGCTTTTGATAACAGGATTTATTGCTGGTCCAGTTACTGGTTTCTTAAACCCAGACGAACTGCTTGGTGACTTATTGTTTCCGGTTGTCTCCATTTCGGTAGCTGTCATTTTATTTGAAGGGGGACTTAGCTTAAAAAGGGAAGATGTAGCTGGTGTGCGTAGTGTTGTGCAGCTTCTCATTACCGTTGGGGCATTGATTACTTGGCTTGGAACGTGGGCGGCCGCTTACTTTATATTTGGACTAGATTCATTTTTGGCATCCTTGTTAGGGGCTATTTTGGTTGTTTCTGGACCAACTGTTGTGCTGCCATTGCTCCGCTTTATTCGACCGGTGAATCGGGTTCGTTCTATTTTACAGTGGGAAGGTATTTTGGTGGACCCGGTTGGGGCAACCTTGGCTGTTTTGGTATTGGGTGCAGTGGGAACGGATGTCACCCGCCCATTAGCATTTCCGACGATTGTGCTGGGTATTGGTTTGACGCTGCTGGTTGGTGGGGCTGTGGGGTTGCTTGGGGCGGCTGCTTTGGTTATCCCATTTCAGCGAAATTGGGTGCCTGAATATTTGCATACGGCCGTTACCCTCCTCTTCGTCATCACCGCATTCATGGCGTCTAATGCCATTCGTGCTGAATCAGGATTAATGGCAGCAACGGTGATGGGTATTGTGTTAGCCAATCAGAAGCGGGTTAATATTCAACACATCGTTTCATTTAAAGAGGAACTGGGTGTTTTGCTGCTGTCGGTTTTGTTTATTGTCTTGTCCGCCCGCGTCAACTTGAGCGATTTTGAAGGTATCGGTTGGGAAGCAACCCTGTTTTTAGGGGTGATGATTTTGGTAATACGGCCGTTAGCCGTTTGGGTTTCCACAATTCGTTCTAACTTGAACTGGAAAGAACGCGTATTTCTAGCTTGGCTGGCCCCACGTGGGATTGTGGCCGCATCTGTCGCCTCTTTATTTGCGCTGGAATTGCACGAATTAGGGTATGAAGGTGCAGATGTGTTGTTACCGATCACCTTTTTGGTTGTCGTGGGTACGGTCACTGTGTATGCACTGACTGCTGGGCCATTAGCTCGACTGCTTGGGCTGGTCCGTTCCAATCCGCAAGGTACACTGATTATTGGCGCACATGGCTGGGCGCGGGAGATTGCGACCGTTTTGAAAACTTCGGGTTTTGAAACGGTGTTGGTGGACACCAATGGGTCGAATGTGCGGGCGGCGGAATTGGAGGGGTTAACGGCCGTTCACGGCAGCATCCTATCCGAAGATGTCGTTGATCAACTCCCACTGTCGCGCTTCGGTCGCATGATGGCCCTCACTTCCAACAGCGAACTTAACGCACTTGCCGGTTTAACCATGCGTGATGTCATTGATGATGAAAACCTGCACATGCTGGCTTCTAAAATGGATGGTCTCTCTGATGTGAGAAAACAAATGCTGCAAAAACATTGTTTGTTTGGGATCGATAAAGGATTCAACTATCTGGAAGACATGTTTGAAGATGGCGGCATGATCAAAATTACGCCCATCACAGAAACTTACACATACACTGATTTTCAAATCCAGTATGGACCTGATGCGATTCCCATGTTTGTTGTCGAAAATGATGAGCTGCATGTGATTGGTGGCAATACGGCCGTTTCTCCCCAAGTCGGCCACAATCTGATCAGTCTCGTACAGCTCAAACCACAGCCAACAAAACAGCCTGAATATGAGCCGATGCTTTCAAAATAAAGAAACTGTGTACAAACAAATATGTTTTGTCGCTTAGATTGGACCAATCGCTGAGATTGGTCCAATCTTGAACCACCAACGCCTTAACTGTCAATATTGTTTGCTTTATTAATATGTTCAGAGCTTCCGGGAAATTGTGAGCGTTACTCAAACGCCCCAAAAATCAAATTTCCTGGCACATTCGGCTCATTGTTGACATAAAAATTGACGCCATATTGCAAAAAAGCAGCGCGAGATAAGCGTGCATCTTCATTCAAATCCAAACTGGAAAATGCGTCAACAGCCAACGATTCCTCAATGCCCCAGGCCTGGAAAAACAGCTTGTATTCTGCCAACGTGATTTCACAATCGGCATCTAAATCGAGTGTATCAAAAATAGCCGCAAACAGCTTGCGCACGCGCCCCATCTCGTACTCAAACCCCAATCTGCGCTGAGTTTCTGCCAGATGTAGATATTCATCCAACGAAACTTTGCCGTCATAATTGAGGTCGGCAGGTTGCCAAAATAGTGTCCACATTTCTACGTGGCGCTCCATCACATCTTCATATTCATCCGAACCAGGTTCCCATCCGCGAACGGCCGTTAAGTTTTGGGCACACTGCTCCCAGTCACTACGCTCTACAAACCCATCTTTATTCAGATCGCGGAAATAAAAATGCTGCTTTAATTTTTTTTGCAAAATGTCTGGTAACATGAGGTTTCCTCTGTTGTTTTTTGAGTCTGATTTTCAGTGCCTATCTTAACATGAAAATGGCTAGAAACCTCCGAGGTTTTCAAAACCTTGGAAGTTTAACCACACAATCATACACGTTTACTCATAAGCCAGCGTCTCGCGTATTTGCATAAGAGATGCTTTCATCGACCTGCCCTGCGAGGCGTTTTGTATTTGAAGACGGCCGTTTACAACACATTCGGCGTAACATCACCATCAAACAGCATTTTAACTTTATGCTAAAGAGTTTATGAAATTTCCACATCCGTCCCCGCTTCGTACTGAGTGATGCGGAAGATGATGAATTCGGCAGGAAGCACGGGAGCGACACCGATGTCAATGATCACACGCCCATTTCTGATGCTGTCGGGTGGATTGTTTTCTGCATCACATTTCACAAAAAACGCTTGCTCAGGGGCTGTGCCCATCAACATGCCTTGTTGCCATAGATCGTTTAAAAAAGCGCCGACATCACGGCGAATAGAGGCCCAGAGCAGCTCATCATTTGGTTCAAATACAATCCAGCGAGTGCTCTCGGCGATTGACTCTTCAATCATGTTGAAGAGTCGACGCACGTTCAGATAACGCCACTCTTGGTCAGTAGCCAATGTACGCGCACCCCAAACGAGAAAGCCTGAATCACGGAAATAACGAATGGCGTTGATGCCTTTATTATTCAGTTCGTGTTGTGTTTGACTGCTCATATTGTGGGTCAGACCCAGCGCACCTTGCACAATTTCGTTTGCGGGTGCCTTGTGTACACCACGAGTGGCATCATTGCGTGCCCAAATGCCAGCTACATGCCCAGAGGGTGGTACGGTTACTGTACTGCCAACTATTGCAAGTCCATCTGCATCTTTGCCGGGCTTAGGATCTGCAACTTGCAGCCAGGGAGCATACATAGTCGCAAAACCGCGTTGTGTCGCCCCCTTGCCTGGGGCATAGGCGCTTAGTTTTGCGGCTGTGTCTTGGTCTTGTGGCGCATCCATGATAAACACTCGGTCCTTCATGTTTTCCACATGTGTCGCCATTTTTTCGTAAAAAGCGTCACCTGTAAAACCGGGCGCAGCTAAAATAGCGATTTCATCCACTGTGGCTAACATATTGAGGGCCGCTTCTAATTGGTTTTCTGTATTGTCTTTGTTGCCCATATCAACGATCCAGCAGCGGCTGCCACCGTTCAAGAAGAAGCCATATACAGCATGGGCCAGATTTGTCCAATCATCATCTTCGGGCTTGGTTGCAGAAAAATAGTCACGCTTGAACTGGGTCCAATTGTCAATGACTTTAGCTTCGAGGGCATCAGCCTGAATATCTGCATCAGATTTGGCACTTGCGGGTGACACGCCGACAATACCGGCTGTGCTGCTGCCGACGGCCTCGATAGGGCGCGAACCACCTGATACTTCGTGAATATAAACACCAGGCGTACCAATATTGCCTGGTAGCGAATGTCTTGAAGCCATGATTTACCTTCCTCGTAAATGTGGAGCGATTTGCCAAATCGCTTTACAGATTTTCATTCGATTGTTGGGTGCGGCCATGCCGCGTGTTGTAAACGTCGAGCGATTTGCCAAATCGCTTTCCAGATTTTCATTCGATTGTTGGGTGCGGACATGTCGCGTGTTGTAAACGTAGAGCGATTTGCCACATCGCTTTACAGATTTTTATGCAGTTGTTGGTGTCGGGAGGCCGAC
>QQUD01000105.1 GCA_008501785.1 Chloroflexota bacterium | reverse complement strand
ACAACCGAAATTAAACACACTCATTGTTGATTTGAAGAGGTGACAAGGTGACTGATCACCGATTATTAGATACTGTTTACCGATTACCGATTGATGGTAAAACGCAGCTAATAGGTCTTTTTGGCTGGCCGTTGTCGCATACGTTTAGTCCGGCGATGCATAATGCGGCGGCGGCGGCGGCGGGGCTGAATTGGGTGTATGTGCCGCTGCCGGTGCATCCTGATGATGTGGAAACGGCCGTTTCCGCTCTCCCCGCCCTCAATTTTCGTGGTGTAAACATCACCGTACCGCACAAACAAGCGGTGATGCCGTTTTTGGATGAAATTGAGACGGGGGCGGAGGCGATTGGGGCGGTGAATACGATTGTGGTGGAGCGTGGAATTAACAATCAACAATCAACAATTAACAATCAACAATTAACGAGAAAAGCCAGACTTGTTGGATACAATACGGATTGGTCTGGGTTTTTGGTGGATTTGGAATCGGTTGGGGTGGATGTGGCGGGTCGGGATTGTTTGATTTTGGGGGCGGGTGGTTCGGCGCGGGCAGTGGCGTATGGGTTGGCGACAAAGGGGGCACGGGTGATGTTGTTGGCACGAAGGGTAGCGCAGGCAGAGGAAGTGGTGGCGCGATTACGGCCGTTTTTCCCAAACGGCCGTTTACAAGCTGAATCCCTCGCTAATTTAGCCGACAGCGTGCAGCGACAGGATGCGCCGTTGATTGTGAACAGCACGCCATTAGGCATGTCGCCCCACGTGGATGGATCGCCCTGGCCGAAAGATTTGCCATTTCCCAAAGGCACATTTGTGTATGATTTGATTTACAATCCACAGCAAACAAAATTGATGCAGCAAGCCCAAACTGCTGGCTGTCAAGCCGAAAACGGGCTGGGCATGTTGGTCCATCAAGGAGCAACCGCCTTCCATCTATGGACCGGACAACAACCAGACACTAAAATAATGCGTAAGGCAATCCAATTTCAAAGCAGCAGTAAACAATAAACCAATATCTGATAGCTGACGGCTGATTGCTGACAGCTATCAACTGACAGCTTTCCCTAGGAGGAACCCATGCAAGCAGACCTAATTCTCACAAACGGCCGTATTTACACAGTTGATACCAATCACCTATGGGTGGAGGCGGTGGCGGTGCGGAATGGCAAGATTTTGGCAGTGGGCACAAATGACGAGATGCTGGCGCTGGCTGGTCCTGAAACAGAAACGATGGATGTGGGGGGGCGGCTGGTGCTGCCCGGTTTTACGGATGCACACATTCACTTTTTGCAGGTGGCGGTGCGGCGGCAGCAGGTGAGCGTGTTTGGGATGCATGATTTTGATGCGGTGTTGGCTAAGGTGGAAACGGCCGTTCACGCTGCCGAGCCGGGTCAGTGGGTGCTGGGTTGGGGCTGGGATGAGAACTTGTGGGATGGCGTGCAGCCGATTGCGGCACATTTGGATCGGATTGCGCCAGATACGCCGGTGGCGCTGGCGCGGATGGATATGCATACGTGGTGGGTGAACAGCGCGGCGCTGAATATTGCCAACGTCACACGCGAAACGGCCAATCCGCCAGAGTGCACGATTGAGCGCGATGAAAATGGCAATCCCAATGGCATTTTGCGCGAATGGAATGCGTTGGCGCTGGTTGAGCGACACATTCCCAAACCAGATGAAGCGACTCTGCTGAAATGGATGCAATCGACGATTGCAGAAATGCACCGGGTGGGGATAACGGCCGTTCACGATCTGCGCGTAGAAAATGAAGGACCACAAAGTTTTCGACTGTGGCAGGCACTTAACCGAACCAACGCATTGGAATTACGTGTTCACATGCACATCGCTTCTGACTTTTTACCTGAGGCTGGTGTGGTGGGGTTGCAGCCCGGATTTGGTGATGACCGGCTGTGGTTGGGCCACGTTAAAGCGTTTGCGGATGGCACAATGGGGTCGCGCACTGCGTTTATGTTGGAGCCTTTTGCGGGCGAGCCTGAGAACACAGGTATTTCTGTAACTTCAGTGGAAGAGTTGTGGCAGTTAGCGGTGCAGGCGGGGCAGGCAGGTTTCCCGCTGTCTGTGCATGCGATTGGGGATCGGGCGGTGCGTGAGGTGCTAGACGTGTTTCAGGAGCATTTATCGACGCCTGGCGCGGCTACTGTGCAGCTGCCGCACCGTATTGAACATGCGCAGCTGCTGCACCCAAATGATGTGGCTAAATTGAACGATGCGCGTATTGTGGCGTCGATGCAGCCTGTGCATTTGATTACGGATTGGGCGACAGCAGACAAGGTGTGGGGCGAGCGAGCGCAGTTAACCTATGCGTTTCGCTCGTTGCTGGACAATGGCGCGATTTTGGCGTTTGGCTCGGATGCACCGGTGGCTCCGTATGACCCGATGTTGGGGATTTACGCGGCCATATCGCGACAAGACACCGATGGTAACCCGGCTGGCGGCTGGTATGCAAACGAAAAGATGAATATGGCCGAAGTGATTTATGCCTACACAATGGGGCCTGCGATTGTGGCCGGGAAACAAAATGTACAAGGGTCGATTACGCCGGGGAAATGGGCTGATTTGATTGTGGTGTCACAAGATTTGTTTGAGATTGAGCCAGCCGCAATTCTCGATACGCAGATTGACGTAACCATTTTTTCAAGTAAAGTGGTATATCGTCGGTAGAGTGTGGTCGGAAACGGCCGTATTCAAAAACAACTGCTACAAAACGAGAATACCAATCATGTTTCATAAAAAAATTGGCGTTGCCTTGCTGTTTGCTGTCTCTATTTCCAGTTTTATTGCTATTTTCATCTTCTATTCATTGGCATCAACATCCTCATTAGGTGCCTGGAACCCAAGAACGAGTATCGTATTTTATGATGGAGCACTCGGTGGAACGCCAAATGAGCAGGATATGGCGTATGAAACGGAAGGCATCCCCTTTTCACAGGTGACGCAGACGTTTTCGAATGGGGCGACAACGTTGGACTCGACAGCCAATATTTTAGATTATGCTGGTTATGGCATCACGACAACGCTGGTTCCTACGCTGGAGCCTATAATGGGATTTCAACTGAATTTTACAGCGCAGGTGATATCAGAGACGCATGATGTGGATAATCGTGCAGGATTCAGTGTTATTTTATTGGGCGAGGATTTACAGGGGATCGAACTTGCCTTTTGGGAAGGAAAAATATCAGCACAGGAGGGGGGCACAACCAATTTGTTTTCATTTGCAGAAAGCGTCAATTTTGACGCCACTGCCGAGTTAACCGACTATACACTTGAGATAATAGGTGGTCGTTATGTGCTCAGAGCGGAGGGTGTTTACCTTCTCGATGGACCTGTTCGGGATTATACGGCTTGGGTACCACCCGTTGGTGCACCAGCAGACCCTTATGAACAACCTAATTTCGTGTTTTTAGGAGATAATTCGAGTCAAGGGAAATCCAGAATCCGATTATCTTATGTGGAGTTAATGATAGGTACGTTTGGCCCCCTGACAATTACGTCATCTCCCACCCCAACGCTTACCCCAACCCCCGCATTCAAATTGACATTGCCCATGATTATCAGAGAATAAAATGATGCACATTGTTTCATCAAGAAACCGTTTTGAGTGCAGATTGGATTGTTTCAGCAATTACTTCTAGCTTGGGTGGTTTTGAAATGAAGCTGTGCAGCCCTTTCATTTTTGAAACATCCAACTCGTCACTGAGTAGATGTCCTGTGATTAAAATAATAGGGATTGTATTACCTCGACTGTGTAGAATTTTTAGCAAAGCAATTCCCCCAATTTCGGGCATGACAACATCGCTAAGAATCAATTGAATGGAATGGTCGGGTTTATCGAGCCGGTCGAGGGCAATACGGCCGTTTTCAGCCGAAATAGGTGTATAGTTTAAATGTTCTAACGTGTCCACCAAAGATTGGCGTGTCATCCGGTCATCTTCCACAATCAAGATGGTTTCACCCTGGCCCCTTGGCAAGCCTTTCTGGGTAGGCAAATTTGGATTATCATGCATTGAATGCAAAAGGGGTAAAAATATTGAAAATTGAGTTCCTGCATTTGGCTGGCTGGTTACATCAATATCACCATCATGTTGTTTGATAATGCCATAAACTTGCGCCAGCCCCAGTCCATTTCCATGGCCGGGTGCCTTTGTCGTAAAGAATGGCTCAAAAATATGAGGCAATACATCCTCATCAATGCCCGAACCTGTATCTTCAACGCTTAGTTTAATCCAATCTCCTGGCGGTAATAGGTGGGGTGGTGAGTCCGCATTATTAACAATTGAGTGACTCGCTAACCCAATCTCTAAACTCCCACCATTTGGCATTGAATCTCTGGCATTTACGCACAAATTCATCAAAACCTGTTGCATCCTTGTCCTATCTGCAAGGATAGGGAATTGTTTTTCGTGATAGTTGAGTTGTAACCTAAGGTTTTCTGGTAATGTGCGTTCTAACATTTTTACCATATCTTGTACTAACGGGAGTAGATCCAATGCTTCACGTTTCAACACAGATTGATGGCTAAAGTCGAGTATTTGTTCGATTAGTTCAGTTGCTCGCTGCGATTGTTTAATAATGGTTTGTACTTTGGGTTGTTGTTTAGATGTGAGTTCCGGCGATTTTTGTAACAGTTCACCATATAAAAGGATCACGGTCAAAATATTATTGAAGTCGTGTGCAATGCCCGCCGCAAGCTGCCCAACTGCGGCTAACCTTTCCTGCTGCCTTAGTCGATCCTGCATTTTTCTTTGTTCGGTAATTTCTTCTTTGACAGCAACATAGCTGGTGATACGGCCGTTTGTGTCAAAATTAGGTGATATAGAAGCTGCTTCCCAAAAAGGCTCTCCATTTTTGCGCTTGTTTAAAAACTCTCCATGCCAGGATTGGCCACTCGAAATCGTGTTCCACAATTCTAGATAAAATTGTTCATCTTGTTCGCCGGAGTTCAACATTCGCGGATTGTTCCCCACCGCTTCAGCATACGTATACCCTGTTACTTCGGTAAATTTTGGATTGACATATTCAATATTGCCCTTCAAATCTGTAACCATAACAGAAACCGGACTTTGTTCGATGGCACGAGTTAACCGGCGTAACTCGTCTTCCTTTTGGCGTTGTTCGGTAATGTCTTGACCAATGCTGGTGACACCAATAACACGGCCGTTATTATCCCATAACGCCGTATTATTCCAGCCAATTAATCGCTCCTTTCCATCTCTTGTTATAATTTTATTTTCATAATAAGGTGGAAATTCACCACTTTCGAAGGTCTTCTGGAAAATTCTGGAAACACCCGCTTGCACCTTTGTAGGCAAAAAAGTATTAAACCAATTTTGACCGATGACCTCTTCTCTCTGCCAATTCGTTAAACTAAGTAAATAATCATTGCAAAATGTGATATTCCCCTCAGCGTCCAACATCAATCCGATCATTTGAACAGTTTCTAACACAGTTCGAAATTGCTGCTCGCTTCGTTTTAATGCACGTTTGATTTTGTTTTTTTCGGTAATATCTTGAGAAAAAACGGCTAAATGAGTAATGTCACCCACATCATTCTTGAGCGGGCGAATTTGATTTTCAAATTCTCGGTCTGCGCGTTTATCCACAAAGAAACTGGTTTTCCCACGTTCTATCGCTTTTTTGGCAAATTTTCTACGATGATTTGCGACCTCATCAGGAAGAAGATCAAAAACATTTGCGCCAACCAATTCATTGGCAGACTTGCTAAATTGACCTGCCAATGCTTCATTGGAAATCATAATGGTTCCATCAGGCTTCATCAAAAACAAAGTGTGATTAACTGCATTTATGAGTGTGCGGGATTGATTTTCACAATTTTGTAAAGCGCGTTCATTTTTTTTGAAGTCTGTTATATCTCGATTTACAGCAACGACACTCGTTGGGTTATTGTTCGTGTCTACAATTAAGTTTACAGAGGCATGGATGAACAAATTTTCTCCAGTTCTTGTTGTCTGGATCACATCACCTTGCCAAAAGCCTTGTTTTTGGAATAATGCGTTAACATTTTCTGCATTATCATTACCTAAATACCCAGTAGGGACAATTTCCCCCATACTGTTACCAATGACCTCATGTGCCGCCCATCCATAAATTTTTTCTGCAGCCTTATTCCACGTTTGAATGTTGTACGCTAAATCTGTTGTAATAATTGCATCAGAGACACTGTTAATAATGGCCTGGTGTTGAAGTAGTTGATTTTTTATTTCGTTAAAGGTTGGTGTTTGAATGCTGCTGTTATTCTTTTTCGCGGAGGCGTGATTGTTTTTCTCATCAATCATGGTGTTCTCCAGATAGCCAAAAATTTGGATTTTCCATTTTGAGGTGGTCGTTGTTTGTACAGAAATCAGAAAGTAAGGGACTCAAAAAGTTTGAAATCACAGAAAGTATACTTGAAGATATAACAGAACCTTATGGTTCTTCGGTCACTTGTCAAAATAAAATTTGGAGGTAATGTGTATTTATGATGGGTACGAGATCAAAAAAGGGCGCTGATTTTTATCAGCGCCCTTTAGGAATTGATTCTGTTTTTGAAGGTTAGCTTACTTTAACTTCAATTCGTTTTGGTTTGACAGCTTCAGCTTTTGGAACAGACAGTGTAAGAATTCCGTTTTCGTAGGATGCGGTCACAGCTTCGCTGTCGACATCAACCGGGAAGCGGATGCTGCGGCTGAATTCGCCATGCCGACGTTCACGGACATGGTATTGGCTGTTCTCAAAATCTTCATCTTTCTTGATTTCGCCTTTGAGGGTCAACACTTTGTTTTCTAATGTGATTTCCAGCTCGTCTGCGTTAATGCCAGGAACCGTTGCTTTTAAAATGTATGCGTTATCATTTTCGGCCACGTCAATGGCAATTCCCCAGGTGCGGGTTGGACGGTTTTGTGTGCTGGGTGCAAAGAATTTGTCTACTTCATCAAATAATGTGTTGTGGAATGGACTCCAACGTACGATTTTTGTCATTTTCTTGTGTCTCCTAACTACTTTTAGTTAACAAGCGCTTGCGCAAAATGTCTGGTGTCTTTCGTGCAAGTGCCTGCCATCTCAATAAATGTTTGTTTAAGTTGATGCTTACTATTCTATAAATTTGTGTTAGAAGAATGTATATTGGGTGTTAGAGATATGTTGGATTTGTGTATGAGGAATGTAAGTGGAGAAGGTGTTAGCGGTCAGCAATTAGCGGATTTTGGGTTATGGATTGATATTGAGGGGGATTTCGATTTTATCGCCAAAATCTGTTGTTAAACGGCCGTTTGTAGCCGGATCATAAAGTCCAATGCGCAGCGTCAGTGGTCCGTCTGGCAGCGAGTCGGGGAGGGGGATGGTGTGAGAGTCGATGATGTACTCGCCAGGGGTCCAGCCAGTGGTGGGGCGGGTCCAATTGGCTGGTTCGCCATCGGATTGGGCGATGAGGTTGCCGTTGGTGTCAATCAGGTGGACGAAGATGCGGTAACTGGTGGTGGTTTCGGTGGTAGATTGCCAGAGGAGGGTGATCGGTAAGCGGTGATCGGTGATCGGTGATAAGGTGTAGCCGGTGAGGGTGGTGATGGGGGTGTTTTGGTCGTGGAACGGGGTGGAAACGGCCGTTTCCATCTCAACCGCTTCAAAAACACGATCTGGTGCAGTCACATCAACCACACCTAACGCAATGCCACCTTGCAGCATAAATTGATGTTTGCCACTTGCTAGTCCAGCAGGGAGTCGTAATAAATATTGACCACGCAGCCGTTCACCAATTTGCCAATTACTGATTTCCCAATCTTCTCTTGTTAGCGGTAGTTGCCACGTTTTTACAGATTCGCCTTGTTGATTGAACAGTTGTAACTCGAAATTATTGGCTTGTGCCGTGTTGTGCCGTTCCCAAAATAGGGTAATGAACACAATGTCGCCCGGTTGAGCTGCATCACGGTCCTGATTAAAGCCAAGCAGTGTGAGACCTGTGTCGGGAACGGCCGTTTCTACTTTAGTTTGGGGTGAAAATGCTGGTACTTGTTGTGACTCAGTGACCGTGATTTGACCGATAACGGCCGTTGGCCCCACCACACTATTCGCCGCATCACTCAATGTCACCGGTTGCAATGTTTCCCGATCAAACAAAGTCAACACAATGTTATAACTTCCCGGTGGTGTGCCGCTTAAAACAGCAACCTCGCGGCTGTCCCATCCCCACTGCCCTGGCAGCCAAAATCGCGTACGAGCCGCATCTTCATATTGGCGCGTGCGGAACGTGTTCAGATCGCTCCAGTTAAGGCCATCAGGCCCCACTAGCCAGACGTTTGTTTGATAATCGAGAGTGGGAGATGAAACGGCCGTCCACGCCATGTCAATATCAAACGTTTCACCACTTTCCACTACATCCGCACTCACATTAAACCCATCGAGCCGCATCTCACCCCCATTCAGCACGACAGCTTGTTTTACGGAAGGTGCATTAAATCGGCGCAGTGGCGTGTCAAATTTATCAATAATCAGGAATTTAAACGCAATCAGCCCCAACCCAAGGAAGAAAAGTAATCGGTAATCCGTTTTCCGTTTTCCGTTTTCCGTTTTATGTTGATTGTTAATTGTTAATTGTTGATTGTTGATTGTTAATGATTGGATGCTAACCACTCCAACCACACCAAGCAGCGAAAATAGACTAAAAATTACCAGTGTTGTGCGTAGTCTTGTCGATTGCCACCGAATTTCAATTGTGTGGGTTCCTGCAGGAACAGGGAAGGTAATTAGCCCTTCGGGTGTGCTGGGGGTGATAGAAACGGCCGTTTCATCCACAAAAGCAACCCAACCAGGAAAATCAAATGTCAAATAACGCGCCGTAAACGGTTCAGGCGTGGTTAGCTCAATCGTTGCCCCTTGTTTGTGGTAAGTGATGGCATTAACTGTTGCACCTGCTGGCAGTGCTGTTTCGTCGAATCGTTGGGGAATACGGCCGTTTTGAAAATCCACTTCTAACGCCGACCCTTTCGGCCGTTTATCCACCGTGCGCGGAAAATAACTCCCCTCTGGGTCCACACCCACCAACCCCGTTTCCCGCTCATAATTATGAACCGTGTTAATCGTCGGAAACCCTTCCTCCTTACAAACATTCGGATACAAATTAGGCAGCGTCTCAACCACCAACAACCCAATCGCAAGTAGGAACAGTAAACGGTAAGCGGTAAGCGGTAAGCGGCGAGCGGTAATCCGTTTTTCGTTTTCCGTTTTTTGTTTATTGTTTTTTGTTAATTCCGCAAACGGCACCCCTGCCAAAACCGCCACCGGCAGCGCCGCCCGTCCCACAAACCGCCACGGAAATTGCGCAAAGTCAATCAGCGGCACATTTTCCCACACAAATTGGGAGAGAGGCAGAGACATGAAGAGGTAAACGGCCGTTCCCGCCACCATCAACCACACATGCAAACGTCGTTCAGTGGTGAGTGGTGAGTGGCGAGTGGCGAGTGCAAGAATGATGCCAAGGGCAGCTAAGCTTGTGGGAACCCATCCTAGGCGAAAGGGGAGTGGTGGGTTTACCAGGAGTGGGTCTTCGGTGGGAACAGCGCTGAAGATTTCACCTAGCGTGGTGAAATTGTAATGGAAATCATTGTTGCGGGTGACAGTGGATTGCTCGAGTGTCACTTGGTCCATTTCTAGCAATGCGCCAGCAGTATAAAAAATCGTCATTCCCAGGCCTAGCGCAAATAACAGTCCCAATCGCAAAAGTGTTGTTTTAAATGAGATGTGGTGATGCCATGCCAACGCCGCCAGATAAACTAGCAGCGTTGGTGTGAAAATGAGCGTAGAAATATTGTGACTGAGTGATAAAAATGCCAGTGAAAAGACACCAACGATAAAATACATGCGTGAACTGGTCAGAAGCCATCTGCGACCAGCCCATAAAATCAATGGAAACAGCGGCAGCGCCAGCGACTCTGGAGAATTACCCCGAATCAGCGCATCGACCAACACATAAGGCGCACTCATGTATGCCACCGCCGATACAATGCCAGCCTGTGTTCCCAATACATCGCGCACCCACAAAAACATAAACCAACCACACGCCAATATGGTCAATGCATAAAATATATTGGTGGCCGCAGGTAGGGGAATGCCCATCAAATGGGGACCCAGCACGGCATACAACGGCGTTGGTTCACGATATACAAAGAAGGGGTAGCCGTAGCCATAAGCTAAATCCGGCAACCAGCGGGTAAAGGTAAGGCCATTTTCCCAAGCATGACGCATGGCGGCGACGCGATGGTAGTGGAGATGGCCGTCGTGGGTGCAGGTAACGGCCGTTATCCGCATCAGCGGCGTCAACAGCGGAATCCCCAGCAATGTGATTAATAATAGTGGTTGCCCACTTTCTCTCAGCCACTTTTTCCAAGCCATAAGCACCAAGTTTAACGGCTTTACCCAGGTGTGACCAATACGCATCCATGACGAATCGCCACGCAAGATGAATCTGTTATACTCCACTTTATAAAACCACTAACTAAGAGAAGGAAGGTATCCCCCATGCCCACAACACAAGCACAAGATAGCAGACGTCCACGTATCCTCATCTGTGATGCCATATCTGAACCAGTTGTAAACATGTTGGCAGCACATGCTGAGGTTGACCAAAAAACAAACTTAACCCATGATGAATTGCTGAAAATCATTCCCAATTATGATGCAATGATTGTGCGTGGCATCACCAAAGTGACCGCCGACGTGATTAAACATGGTTTGAATTTAAAAGCCATTGCCCGGTCTGGGGCCGGTCTGGAACATATCGACCTTGTTGCGGCACAAAAGCAAGAAATTATTGTGGTTGACAGCCCCGATGCCAATGCGGTGGCGGTTGCCGAACACACGATGGGCTTGCTTTTGTCGTTAGCCCGTCGTTTACCCCGCGCTGATTTCAGCATGAAAGCGGGGCGTTGGGACAAAAACATTTTGGTGGGAACTGGCTTGCAAGGCAAAACTTTAGGGATTGTTGGGTTTGGACGTATTGGCCGCCAGGTGGCGATTCGTGCACGCGCTTTTGGTATGAAAATTATCGTAAACCAGGTTCCGATCACCCCAGAACTGCTGTTGGAAGAAGTTGACCTGGCTGATCTGGTTGATTTATTGCAGATGTCTGATTTTGTGACGCTTCATGTGCCACTCAGAAAAGAAACGCACAACATGATTGGCGCTGAACAGTTGGCCATGATGAAACAGACAGCATTTTTGATCAACACAGCCCGTGGTGGCGTACTCGATGAAGATGCACTGCTGGCTGCAATCAAGGAAGACCGCATTGCAGGTGCAGCACTGGACGTGTATGTGCGTGAACCTGATATTAATCAGGAATTGGTAAAGCACGAACGAGTCATTGCCACACCTCATATTGCTGCAAGCACAGAAGATGCGAATCAGGCAGCAGCTATTTCTGTGGTAGAGCAGCTCATTGAAATATTTGAGGAAATCGGGGTTGATACGATTTTGCCGCTGCGTGTGGTGCCGATGGATAAGGTGGTGCCGCATGAGCACATTGACCAAAAACGTGTGAATCGGTTGGCAAATCGTTTGCAGCAAGACGGCCGTTTATCGAACCCACCCGTTGTGATGGAGACAGATGACGGCCGTTACATGGTTCTCGATGGCGCAACTCGCACCGCCGCATTTCGCCAGCTTGGATACCCGCATGGCGTTGTCCAACTGGCATCGCCAGAAGAAGGATTGGGACTGCACACCTGGTTCCATGTTATCCAGCAAATTGATGTCAAGCAATTATTTGCACTGATGAATGGTTTGTCCAACATTAAGTTGGAGCAGGTCGAAGCGGAAAAGGCTGACGACCTTATGTTTGAGTATGCTGGCCTATGTTACATTCACTTTGCAGATGGACGCGTCTTTTTAGTCCATGCAAAACCGGGCGTAAATCGGTTGGACGCGCTGAATCAATTAACGGCCGCTTACATCGAAGCCGCCCACGTAGACCGCACCCTCAATGACAATGTGATCAGCCTGAAGCTGGAATACCCAGAAATGGCAGCCGTTGTTTTCTTCCCCGAATACACCGTTGCTCAAGTGATGCAATCGACATTGTCTAGTGGACGTTACTTCCCGGCAGGCATTACCCGATTCATTATTCCCGGCCGCATATTACGGCTCAATATCGACACCGAGATGTTGCAATCAGACAAGCCCTTGTGGGAGAAAAACCGGTGGCTGCATCACTTGCTGCTAGAAAAACAAGGTAAAGGCGGCATACGTTTTTATGCGGAACCAGTATTTTTATTAGATGAATAGATAGTCCTTGATGAGGTGGGAAAAGCAATGCTCCTGCCAAATTTAAGAGGTTTACAAACAACTTGTCATAGGCTTGTCAAAAGCCAGGTCCTGGGAGGTCCTTCTATGATCTTGTTCGTAAACCCCAATCTTGTCATTCCTGCGCAGTCGGGAATCCACGCTGCAACATAAGAATGGATTCCTGCCTGTGCAGGAATGACAGACTAAGGCTAAAAACTATACAACCATCACACGCTCTGGTGCGCGTCGCAGTGATCGATAAATGTCAATGCAATCGCTCAAGTGGCTGCGGAAGCCATTTCCACTGGGGAACATATCCAACGTGGGCACAAATTCAGTCGCGGGTTGTAGATTTTTGCTGCTCAACACCCGTTCGTACAAATGACGGTGCTCGCCATCCAAATTGTCAATTTCAACGTCTGTTGCCTGCCAGGTCAACATCTCTTCCGAAAAAGGCAGCCCCAAACGCGTAAAGATTTTACGAAAAACAGTCGTAGGGTGATTGCGAAAATCGGAGGAATCTACAATCATGTGCGGAATTTTTTGTGTACGGCAATATTCAATTTGTTTGGCAATCAGTTCCCAGCCTGTCTCAATCAGCGGGAATTTGTAGCTGTCGCCGACCATTTCTTTTTTCTCGATGCGCGATGAGATATTCAGGCGCGGGTCGCGGATGAGAAAGATGATGGGTTTAACGGCCGTTTCCGCCAACAGATTAAAATATTTACCAACCTGGTACGGCATTTCCTTCATGACCAGGCTGTTCCCCATTTTCTCAACCATATTCTTTTTAACAAGTGCTAAATCCAATGGTTGCAGCATCTTTTGGTAAACCTGCTGTAAATCTTGATTCATGTAGTAGGTTACTTCAAATGGCTCGTGGCTGTAATACCGAACCGCAGGATGCTCCCAAAAAACTCTCGAAAAAGCTGTAGAACTGCATCGTGGCGGGGATACAATCGCGTAAATATTGTCATATTTTTGACGCAAAGCTAAAAATGGATTTGTCGTAGTCCGTTGATGATCCAAAGATGGGGAACTGTTCAAAGGGACAGATTGAAGCATGTTTCATTTATCTCCGTTGTGAATAAGAAAGTGAATAAAAAAGTTTTTGATTCAATGGCGCATCAAAATAGACCAAAGAGGTTGATTTGGCAGCCAAAAATTTTATTTGGCTGATGTCTGACGTTCATTGAAATAAATTTGGGACAAAAAGAGTATAAGGTAAACTGGCTGGCTTTCAAAGGAATATTAAAAATGATTCATTTGCAGAAAATTGGATCGATTTCATAACGTAAGATTTTCAATACTTAAGATTTGAATAATGACTGGTTTAAAAAACGTACCACAGTGGACGCAGAGAATGCTGAGAGATTTGCCGATGGCTCTAAATTGTCATTGAGTAATCTACCCATGACCGGCGCAATGCTCGCGGCAATGCCATGACTCAGCATGTACACGCCGAAAAGGAGAAATGTAATTGGATATTCACGCTTATATTGAACGAATCAACTATCATGGGCCTGTCACGCCTTCGGCACAAACGCTGCATGGCTTACAAATGGCGCATTTGATGACGGTTCCCTTTGAAAATTTGAGCATCCATGCACATGAGCCGATTGTGTTGGATCAGATGGCGCTGTTTGACAAGATTGTGGGGCGACGGCGTGGTGGGTTTTGTTATGAACTCAATGGGTTGTTTGCGGCTTTGCTAAATGAGCTAGGATTTGAAGTCACCATGCTGGCCGTAGAAGTTGCGCGAGCAGATGGCAGCTACACACCTCCATTTGATCACATGGCGCTGATGGTGACGCTGGAGCAGCGCTGGCTGGTCGATGTCGGGTTTGGCGATACGTTTCGGGAGCCGTTGCTACTGGATAACAGGGACGTGGTGGCGGAAAACGGCCGTTTTTACCAAATTGCCACCAACAACACTCATCACATCCTTATGGAACAGAAAGACGGAAAACCGTGGCGACCCCAATATCGCTTTACCTTACAATCTTACGACTTTTCTGATTACGCCGAGATGTGCCACTACAACCAGACTTCTCCTGATTCCCATTTTACTCAAGGGCGAGTTTGTTCTTTGGCGACGGAAAACGGCCGTGTCACCCTGGCAGAAATGCAGTTCATTACCACGACTCTGCGAGGCGGTCGCCAGGAACATCAGGTTGCAGACGAAACCGAATATGCACGACTGCTGCACCAATATTTTGGCATTAAAATGTGAGCGAGATTTACAGAGTATCTCGTGTGATCCTTCAAGGGTAACAACAAATTTCCCTATCAAATGATTGTTAATTACAAACCTAAAGTGAAAATCATGTGAAACGATAATCAAATTTGCACGTAAAAGAGGGTTAACTGCTTATGATCTAAAAAATACGGAGGTCACTATGAAGAAAAGAATCCTTTTCCTCATTTCTGACACGGGGGGCGGCCATCGTGCTTCTGCCCGAGCGATTGACGAAGCAATTCAACACCTTTATCCGGATCAATTCGATACGATTATCGAAGATATCTTTGAACACACGCCCTGGCCGTTTCGCACGATGCCTGAGGCATATAGCTGGCTGATTGGCCCCGGGCTGCCCTTGTGGAAAAGCATCTGGTTAGCGGCTCGTTTTCCACGCATGTCTGTCAAATTTGTAACCAGCACCTATCCGCTGCTCAAACAAGGTATGACCAGCTATTTGCGACGCATTCAGCCAGATTTGATTGTGTCCGTGCATCCACTGACCAATCATTTAGGGGTGCGTATGGCAAAAGCGGCTGCCCTGGGACACGTGCCGTTTATCACAGTCGTGACAGACATGGTTAGCATTCACCCCACCTGGATTTGCCCGGATGTGACAGCTTGCATTGTGCCAACAGATTTGGCATACGATCAAGCCATCGCACATGGCATTTCTCCCAAAAAAGTGACGGTGCATGGACAACCTGTGAGCCTTAAATTTACTGACATCGAATCTGACAAAATAAAATTGCGGCAAAAGCTCAATCTTGATGTGGAACGGGATACCGTCCTCATTGTGGGCGGTGGGGAAGGGTTTGGGCAGGTGTTTGAAACTGCACGCAGCATTGCCCAGACAGTTCCCACGGCGCAGCTGCTCGTTGTGGCTGGACGTAATGAAACCTTGAAAACTGAGCTAGATGTTGTGACCTGGGAAATTCCCACACACATCTATGGCTTTGTAGACAATATGCCAGAACTAATGGCAGCATCGGATGTGTTGGTTACAAAAGCGGGACCCGGCACGATATGCGAGGCATTTATTGCGGGATTGCCGCCGCTGCTGAGCTGGTATATTCCTGGGCAGGAAGCTGGCAATGTGACGTATGTGACGCATAACAATGCGGGCGCTTTTGTGGAATCGCCGCTCTCTATTGCGCAAACTGTGCAAACGTGGCTGTCACAAAATGAGACACTGCGAGAGTTAACTGAAAAT
>QQUD01000878.1 GCA_008501785.1 Chloroflexota bacterium | reverse complement strand
GTTCCATCGTTATTCAGGCAGCGTAAAGGCTGGTTCGTCCGGTTCAGAAACGGCCGTGTCCCGTTCCCAACCTTCATTTTGCAGCGTCAACGTTTGAATAGCGACTGCGTTGGCGCTAGCATCCAATTCGGGCATCGACTGAAATTCTGATACCCAACAACGATAGACGTTGTACGCAATTACCAACTGACCCGCCTCGTTATATACTTCAATGATCAAATCTTTACGAAAATCTTTGAGCGATAGCTGTGCACCCAGCCCAGAGCCTTGGCTCCAAATCTTATTGGCCCACTGCTCAAAATCACGGTCATGGGTCACGCCGCGCTCCAGCGTAATCGGTTCAAAGCTCGTTTGGCCGGGTGATTTTCGCACTGTACTTGGATCGCCCCCTTCGCGGTGTTCAACCACTTCGGTGGTGCGCTTTAACGCTCCCACTTTGCTAATACCGGCCACGTAACGGCCGTCCCACTTAACGCGGAACTTGAAATTTTTATACGGATCAAACCGTTCACTGTTGACACTAAACTGCGCCATGGAAACCTCCTTACACGTCTATCTGACCAGCTAGCTGCTGTAGTTTAATAATCACAAATTCGGCTGGCTTTAGGGGTGCAAAGCCCACCACAATATTGACTATTCCCAAATTAATGTCGTTTTGGGTGGTCGTCTCTTTATCACACTTCACCAAATAGGCATCGCGCGGCATACTGCCCTGGAACGCACCCTGACGGAACAGATTATGCATAAACGCACCAATATTCAGGCGAATCTGCGCCCACAGCGGTTCGTCATTTGGCTCAAAGACCACCCACTGCGTTCCCCGATACAGGCTCTCTTCGATAAAAAGAGCCGTCCGCCGCACGGGAATATATTTCCATTCTGAGGCAAAGCGGTCATCCCCCTGAAGCGTGCGCGATCCCCAAATGACGCGCCCGGCGGGCACCATAGTTCGTAAACAGTTCACGCCGAGTGGATTAAGCTCTCCGTTTTCCTCGTTAGTGAGCGGCACGCTGAGTTGAGGAACACCATTTAATGTCGCTTCGAGGCCAGCTGGAGCTTTCCACACGCCGCGTGTCGCATCCGTGCGGGAAAAGATACCAGCCACCGCTCCACACGGAACAAAATCTTCAAATTGATTGTCTTTTAAGGGATTTCGTTGGCGTAGTCGGGGAAAGAATAGTGCTGAGTTTTTACTTTTTGTACCAACGCCACCATTGTTTAGACCGCCCTTCACATTTTCCTTTGAAACCCAATTGCTTTTGGGATCAATAATTAAGAAGGCGCGCTTCTGTTCACAGTAAGTAGCAGCGGCCGTAATCAGTGGATTATCAACATCACCATTATTATAAGGTGGAATGCACAGTAGATTAAAAAGGTTCACTTTTTCTAGCGCATAAAGTCCCTTTTTTGCTCCGGCCTTTCCTGTTCCTATAAAATCATCCTGATCAATTGAATTGCCATCAGATGCTTTGCTGTCATCTGCAACTTTGCTATTCGTGCCATTGTCTCCCCAAAGCGGCTTGTCTACAGCTGGAGCTTCATGAGCATTTGGGCGATCAGCGGGCAATATTCCTTTGGCCCTGACCAAACTCGACTGATTATCGAGCACTTTGTCAACCTGCCGAGCGTGATTACCAACAACCGAGACATTGCGAAAGAGTTCTGTTTGCCCTGTGGCGTCATCCCGAATGGTGAGGTTAAACAGGTTGGCAGCATCATCACCACTGACATCATGGTCAACTCTTGCACGCAAATTGTTGCCCCAACTACCTTCGTAAGCCGCTTCCAAGGTGAGGGTATCAACTATAAGAGTCGCTTTCGTAATCGGAGCTGCGGCTCCGGCAACGCCATCGACTATTTGAGCAACGGCGTTAGTAACGGCAGTAATAACGATTTGGCCTGGGGATTCTGTCTCGGGGACCGCTTCCTTAGCAACTTCTGCGAGGGCGTTGGCGGCATCCTTACCTGCTTTTGGGTCATTGGGGACGTCTGTTGTAGCTGCGTCCATTGCGGCATCCGCGATTTGTTGAGCTTTTGCGTTTGGATCGTTGGTTAAGGCATCATTAACGGCCGTTACGATAACATCTGCACCCGCTTGTGCTTCCGTTTTAGCTGTCGTAAATGCTGTTTGTCTGGCGTTGTCATCTGCAAAAGTAGGGTGGAACAGACGCACGATAATCGCTTGAGCACCGCCATTGAGGTAGAAATCGCGCACAGCAAACCCCAATGTGCTATCATTCCAAAGTCCGCCAAAGCGCCGTTCAAAATCACCGTAATTGTTAATGGTGATGGGTTCATCAACTGGGCCTCGTTTTGCCCGACCAACAAACGCCGTAATGGATGTAGCCACACCAGTAATGGTACGTACACCGCTGGGAATTTCCTCGATATATACACCTGGATATGTGGGTGTCACAGGCATTGCATGACCTCCTTACTCATCTGAGTCATCATTTTGAGAATCTGCACTCTTAATAAACTGATCAATAAACCGCACGACGCCATCATAATTGTTGAAATAAACCCGTTTGCGGCTGGGGATATGGGTTACATGGCCTCGCCATATTTGTGCGGGGGTTACATCTTCCTCTTCTTCAAACCATATCTTAACAATAAAAGAATAGGTTTTTTCCTCAAGAATAGACATGCAAACCAACCTGGCAGAAGTAAGCAACCATACCTCCCTCAACATTAATAATTAGAGGGAAAAACGCTTATATCCTATGTGGCTAAGGTCATATTAGATTTAGGTCGAAGTTGAGAGTAATGACAAAAAATCAGGTACCAGGACATAGTATCAGAGTACTGTGGTTTCAATCATAGCTTTGCGCGTATCTCCAAGCGATCCTGATTTAATTTTTGCTGATTGACATCAAAAGTTCGATTGCTAATTTGCTTTCTTAATGTTATTAATTCATCTTGGATATGATCTAATTTGTCCATAATTTCATTCAGAGAGCTTGTTTCTATCGACCAGGGCATCACAAATTTCCGAAAACTAAAATCGAATGGATTTTGATCCGCCATTATTTTTTGTAAAACCCTTTTTGTCTTTTCCGTGGGAGGCACATTTAAATCTTTCTTCAAAACCGCCACGCAGGTTTCATACTGGCGCATCGCCATCGTTCTATCACCGAAAATGTAGTAAAGACACATCAGTTGACGGTGCGTCCGTTCGTGAGCCATGTCAAACTTCAAGATTCGACTCCCATACATTATGCCATTTTCAAAATCAGCGTGTGTAATTGAATAATCCAACAATTTATCAAGCAAAATAAGGTAAAGGCGTTGGAACCGCTCCCGTTCAAAAATACACCAATCAGCAAACCAACCCGTAATTAATTCACCTTGATATAATTGCACACTGCCTCGCAATTTTCCAGCCTCTTTTTCCTGCAAATCTCTGCCCAGTTTGCCTCGACTACTCAAAAATGCATCTTCAAATAAAGCCACATCCAACCATATATCGGCAGCAGGGTTTATTTGAACCCATTCTGATGTTACGAGGAGTACAGGCGGTTCTGTTGCTAAAGTGGCCGACTCAATAGCAGATTGTAATTGCCATAAAGTTTTTCTCAAGTAGGATTTGGATTGTTGTGAGGATGCATGTTCCCACAATAAGTTGGCTAAGAATTCTCGTGTTTGTGGCTGGTTTCGATAGAGTAATAAAAAGCAAAATAGCTCCTGGGCCTTTTGTTTTTTAAAAGCAGTTAAGATTCTTTGGCCGTATTGAACGCGAAATTTCCCAAGTAAAAATACATGGAGCATTGTAATATGACCTCACGACTGCCCCCTAATGAGTTGTTTTTATGTTTATCACTTTTGAAATGGAGCGGTACAGACAATGGCCACACGACTAATTTGTGGTTTATTATTTCTCGTCAAACATTAATGACCTTGAATTAATACTTGATTTTGTTCAAGGGATTCCTGTACTGCAACTTTTTTAGAGATAATGAGAGTGCATTTAAGGATGAAGCGTTTTTGACACAAACAAAGAATAAAAGATTAGAAACTTAAAATCAACATTGTAATTAAATTCACTAGCCAAAATGTTT
>QQUD01000900.1 GCA_008501785.1 Chloroflexota bacterium | reverse complement strand
GTGTTGTTTTCGCTTGAATATCTCCTCGTTTGGCTGGTTATTCCTGCCTGATTTCGATTTTCTGGATGGCATCGTTGACAAATGCGGGTGCAATGTACAAGGAGAATCCGCCGCTAAATGTTTCGGCGTCTCGGATGGCAGGGCATGTGGTTGTGTTTTGGGATGTTTTTTCAGCGATGACAACGTTTGTGATGGCATCTTGAAATGTGCAGGCAATGCCTGTTTTCAGTTTATCGCTTATTTCACAAACGCGAATGAGTTGTGGGATGGTTTCGGTATCGATAACGGCCGTTATCCCCACCTCACTCCCCACTTCACAACTAAACAACTCATCATGCGCCACAAATCCACAATTTCGCAATGGCCCTGGATGCGTGTCACTACACGGTTCTGTCACAAAACTGCCGGATGCTGGAATAGAAAGCGTTAGGCTTCCTGCATTGTTGGCATTCCAATTGGAACTAAAGTCACATTGTGGGCGGTTGATGGGCAAGCCAGTTTCAGTGCGAAAGCCACTGGGTTCAAAAAGCTGGTTGCCATCACCATCAAGCGTGAGCGTGCCTTCGCACAAGAATTGATCGAGGTTGGCCAGGAAGGAGAGTTCGGCAACGGCCGTTTCCCCCTCAAACGCCACATCAGTAATATCAATCCACTGCACATCCAGCCCCGCATCATATTCATCTACCCAACCAGCCTGAATACCTTGATAGGAACAACTATAGGGATGCGTAAGCGGCGATGTTTCATTATTACTGTAGCGATCCGTACTTTCGACGCAGAAAGCTTGTTTGCTCCCGCTGGTTTGCCCTTCGCTGGCAAATTCAAACGCTCCATAGTTGCTGAAGTGGAAATGGTCATGGCAGGCGTTGTATTGAAACATGTTAGTGAGCGGATCTTCGGTGACGATGGGGCCAATTTCCAGCGCTTCGCCACCAACATTATATAAAGTAGCGTCGAATTGCAGCAAGCGCCGCCAACCAGCAGCACCAACGGCATTTTCTTGCAACGCACACGATTCTGGCGTGAAGTAGCGGTAGATGATGCGATTGTTGTGTAAATCTTCGGCGACGACTTGCATGTCTGGTGCGTTGAGATGAGTGACAGGACCGATACGCACTTGATCCGCGAGTGCGGCATCCCAGCGAAGTCGTTTGTAGCGGATGGTTGTTTCGAAACGGCCGTTTCGCCCATCAATCGCCTCCAAACAGCTCAAGTCCGGCGCGAAAGTGCGATGACAACCCAGTGGCCCAGTGCTTTGTGGCGTGCAAGCGTAGTCATAGAAGATAGATATATTTTCGGAATCGAAGCTGTTAGGCGGGAAGCCAGACTCGTTAACACAGGCATTACCGGTACGCTGCAAAAGCAGATCGGGATCAAGTGGAAAAATAAAGGGTTCATCCCAAACGCCACCGATTTCGGCTAACGTAGGTTCGGCTTCGCCAGGGGAATCGGTGTCTGTGAGTAATGTGCTTTCAAATTGATAAGCATGAACAAGAAAGTCGTTGCCTTCGATTGTTTGGCGGGATGGGCCATTTGTGTCTAATGTGATTTGCCAAAGTTGGGTGGGCGGCAAGGGGAGCTGCCCTTTGCCAGCCGTGATAAAGTTGCGAAAGTTGAGGCGGTGGTAAGTTAAATCGAGTTGGCGCTGGGCTAATGCAATCCAGTAGTCGTCTGATTCGGCTAGAATGGTTTCGGCAACACGATCGCGCATGGTTTCTGGAAATTCGTTGAGGCGGACGCCAACCCGACCATCCATGCTAACGGCGATGAGTGAGCCTGGGCCAAATGTTTGCGGATCAATGGTGGGAACGGATGTTGGAGAAGGTTGTGTTTCGTTTATTGTTGATGATTGAGGGGAAACGGCCGTTATACCCACCTGTGGCGGTGGCAAAGAGGTTCTGTCGGAAGCGGTTGAGACCATGGTGGGCAGGGTGTCGGGAACGGCCGTTTCCTCAATCGAATTTTTTGCGGCTTGCTGACAACCAGCCATCCCAATCAAAAGCAACATCCAAAGCAAACGTCTTAATGGCCAATCAAACGTCTGTATCAAGGAGATATGCTCCTGAGATAGGAAAGTGCTTCATTATAAAGTGGCTCGTCAGGTGCGTTTGATACAGCACGTTCAATATCTTCAATGACGCCAGGATCACTTGGTGCAATCAAAAACGTACCCCACCCACGCAAAAAATGGGCGGCAGCCAAATCAGGCTGCACAGACAGCGCATTTTCAGTCGATACGATAATCCAATCGGCTAAAATGTCTGGCATCCCTTCAGTGGGGGATCCAACCATCATTGGATTGCTCTGTGGATCAGAAAACAGAGCTTCAACCGTGAAAGGGCGCATCGGGGCTAATGCTGCATCGTAATCGCCATAAAAGATGTTTTGTAGGAATGGATAGATGTCGTAGTTGATAAATTCTCGATGGCTTTCGGCATGTAAATTAATCAAAATGCGATTCCAGATTACTGTTGGGTCCTGACTTGTAACATTGTTCATGATGCGCTCAGCATCCTGCCAAAGTCCGGCATTGGCCATGGCTACAGCTTCATTACTAAGGATGATTTCTGGATCAGGGCTGGAAAGAAAGGCTAATTCAATCGGCTCCCAGAAATTTCCATTCCATGATTTCACGGTGTAATCGGGCAAACGAATTGAGCAAGCATAACAAAAAACGTAATCGTTGGTATTGTTAAGCACAATATCCGGGGAGCCATCCTGGTTGAGATCGGACAGGTAGCCAACGCCGCCTGGTGAAGAATGGCAGTGCGCTTCATCTGCAATTAAGATGCCCTGGTCGACACGCAGCAGATTGTAACAACCGCCATGTGCGCCTACGCCGCTTTCGACTTCAAGCCATAAACGGCCGTTACGTTCCTCACTCATTACCGAATGATCAAATAGGATGTCTGGAAATTCCAGATCAACCCTTCCAATTTCCCGGAAACTCCCATTTTCATAGACGAAAACTGCCACAAAATGATTTTGCATTGGATCAAATGATCGGAAGCCAATCGAATGCACAAGCCAAAGTGGCGGCCCCTGGCTAAAAGGCAAAGGCGCAGCATACAATCCCTCATACCCAGCAAAGGGAGCATCACTGTCGTTTTCTGATTGCAATGTCGCTGTCATGATTTCTTTCAACGTTTCAGTGCGTGCGGTCACATCAAGAGTTGGTGCCGCCGTGGGTGGGGCTGAAGTTGGTGTTGGCGGTTGGAGTGTTTCGGTGGGGATGGCTGTGGGGGAAACGGCCGTTTTTGTCACCTCAACCATTAAAGTAGGGGAGATTAAGGTAGGTGTGGGGGGAACGGCCGTATCGCCACCAACCGCAATAGCCGTTGGCTGAACGTCTTCAACTGCGGCCTGCGATGTGCAGCCAATTGCCAACAATACAAACACGAATATCAAAAAGTTTGAAAGCTTCATCACTATTATCCCCATAAAAACGACTTGATTGACAAATTTCATGCATGGTTGGAAAAGAGTACAACGAATATTAGGAAGCAGCGAACAATTTTTATGCAATCTTCATTAAATGTAGGCGTTCAGGTGCGACGCACTTTTCCAGAGTAATGCACCACAACAATGCCATTTGTAAGTGCGTCCCACCTGTGAGACGGAACGCTTACCATTAAATATTGCTGTTTCTTTGTGCAATAGTGTCCTTACAGGACGCTTCCTTTTATACATATGCACCACAATTTTTTATTTTGGTAGACGGCCGTTCCATCTTTCGGTACACTTTCACGCCATGACAAAAAAAGCCATTCTCTCCGTATATGATAAAACTGGCCTGGAAACTCTGGGCCAGCAGCTTGTCGAACTTGGATTCGACCTGATTGCCAGCGGTGGCACCGCCCGCCAGCTTCGTGCAATCGGACTTTCTGTAAAAGATGTATCTGAGCTAACCCATGCACCAGAAATGTTGGGTGGACGTGTCAAAACGTTGCATCCAGTTGTGCATGGTGGCATTTTGGCACGGGACATCCCTTCAGATCAAGCAGACCTGGCTGCACAACAAATCGATATGATCGATCTGGTTGTGTGTAACCTGTACCCATTCAGTGAAACCGTAGCCAAACCAGACGTGACCCTACCCGAAGCAATTGAGCAGATTGACATTGGTGGGGTTACGCTACTGCGAGCCGCCGCCAAGAACTTTGCACGGGTTACTATCGTTTGTGATCCGAAAGATTATGAAACAGTGTTGACTCAGCTTCAATCTGAATCAGGGCTTGATGAAACAACACGGCAATCATTAGCGCTAAAAGCATTCCACCATACCGCCGAATATGATGCAGCCATCACAAACTACCTGCGTCAACAATTTCCACAAACCAACAGCCAGCTTACCCTACGCTATGGCATCAATCCGCATCAAAAACCAGCTCAAGTTTTCACCATGCAAGGAGAACTACCTATCAAAGTGCTGAATGGCTCTCCTGGCAGCATCAATTTGCTAGATGCACTGCATGGCTGGCCTTTGGTGAAAGAATTGAAGGCAGCACTCGGTTTACCGGCCGCCGCTTCTTTTAAACATGTCAGTCCGGCGGGAACGGCCGTTTCCACCCCCCTCACCCCCGATCAAGCAAAAGCTTATTTTGTAGATGATCTCGAACTGTCACCGCTTGCAATCGCTTATGCACGGGCGCGTGGTGCAGATCGCATGTCTTCGTTTGGGGATTGGGTCGCACTCAGTGATGTGGTTGATGTAACAACCGCCAAACTGATTTCCCGCGAAGTATCAGATGGTGTGATTGCTCCTGGCTACGAGCCAAAAGCACTTGACATTCTGCGCAAGAAAAAGAACGGGAATTATCCGGTCATTCAAATTGACCCCGACTTTGAACCACCACGGATGGAAACACGGCAAGTATTTGGCATCAACTTTAGTCAGCGACGAAATGATTATCAAATCAACGAAACCATTCTAGAAAACATCGTGTCGAATAGCAAATCACTACCCGACAGTGCCAAGCGCGATCTCATTGTGGCAACGATTGCCCTCAAATATGCACAATCGAATACAGTTTGTTATGCAGTCGAGGGTCAGGTAATCGGCATGGGTGCGGGACAGCAATCACGCATTCACTGCACCCGGTTGGCCGGTGATAAGGCTGACAATTGGTGGCTGCGGCAGCATCCTCGTGTCCTCGATTTCAAATTCAAACCAGGGGTTGGTCGCGCACAGATGAATAATGCGATTGATCTGTTTGTCTTGGATGAGATTGATGCGTTGGAACGGCCGTCTTGGGAAGCGATGTTCACCGACGTGCCAACTTTACTCACCGACCAGGAACGAAAAGAGTGGCTCAACAAGCTGGATAATGTCGCCGTTAGCTCCGACGCCTTCTTTCCTTTCCGTGACAATATTGACCGTGCCAAACGGAGTGGTGCCAAATACATCATCGAGCCAGGTGGCTCTATTCGAGATGAAGATGTGATTGCTGCCGCCAACTCCTACAACATGACTCTCATCTTTAGCAGCGTCAGATTATTCCTACATTAATCTTTAACCCAGACCGGGGTAATATCCCTGGTTTGGGTCTTTTTTATCCTTGACAACTCTTTACAATACGTTAACATGCTTATAATAAACATTTAGGGAGCTTGAGATGATGTTGATAGCATATCCTCTGTACAATCTAGGGGAGCATGGTAAAATTTGTAGTGTTATGAATCCAAGCGTTGTATCTCAGATAAAGAGGTTAACATGCAGTCTGCACCTCGCATCATAAGTATTGAAGATGATCCAGGTATATTTGATCTCATCGAAAGAACTCTAGCGCCCCTGCCCGTTGAGTTGTTTCACGCCGCAACCGGTGAGGAAGCCCTTGAATTGGTTGAGAACTTGCAACCAGAGCTGCTCGTACTCGATATTGCGTTGCCAGGCATTCATGGGTGGGATGTTCTTAAACGAGTCCGGCAAATGAATTGTCCAAGTCCTGATGTCGTTGTATTGACCGCTCGTACTGAACCAACCCACCGTATTATCGGCCGTTTACAAGAAGTCGATGAATATATTTGTAAGCCATTTGTACCGGCAGAGCTGCGCAAATCTGTTTCAAAGATTCTCGGGTTAAGCCACTCATTACCTGCTTAATTGCATGATCTTAACCAATTGGCTGTCCGATACCACCGCCACACCGCGCTGCGCTTTCTGGTCCCCGTGTCCGTCGATATGCTGCAATAAACTGCTCAATTCGTTCATCATCTACCGATTCAACCGTTAATTGCCGATCCCAAACTGTTAAAACAATGTCAGCCACCATTTCAGGGTAAGGTGCCAACAGCAAATAGTTATCTCCTCGGACCACGTCTTGCAAAGTCAACAAGTCCGCATCTGATAGTTCGGGGTGATAGGCAATCCAAACTGCGCCATGCTCCATCGAATGAATCACATGCTCAGGCAGCACAGGCGTATCGTAAATGCCACAATTTTGCCAGGTTGGGTTATGCGGTCCCCCCATTGGTGGCAGTCCACCAAATTCAATGTGCAGGTCTGAATCATGTTGGTTTGATGGTGCAGAGCTGACAATAGTGACCCCTTCAATTTCATCTGCATTTCCGACCCGAAGCACTGCAAAAATGATGAGACCAATCACGGCCACGCCAATAGGCCCCCAAATACGAATCAAGCGCATACGTTTATCACGCTGCACAGCGAGACGTCTTTGCTCGCGTTTACTTACTTTCTTTTGACTTTTCTGTTTACTCAACAAACTGCTCCATTCATATTCAAATCATTATGGATAAGTGTTCACGCTCTCAAGACCTGACAGATTTTTTTGAAACCTGTCAAGTCTGAACGACTACGTTTACGGAATGGGTTCACCCACGCCGCCGGAACAAGATGCGCCTCGTTCTGGGGTATAAGGGCCTACAAGATATTGCTCAATGAAATCGGAAATACGGCCGTTTTCCACCCCATCTAACTCCAACTGCACCTGCCACGCTGACAACACAATTGGACTGCGCAAACCTGGATAAGGACTCAAAATAACAAATGATTCATCCCGCACAATATCTTGCAATTCGGCAATCGCGTCCTCAGCTAAATCGGGTTGATACGTAATCCAGATGGCCCCATGCTCCATCGAATGAACCGCATAAGCCGGTTCGACGACTTCCTCATAAATGCCGCAATTTTGCCAGATATTTCGGTGCTCTCCACCAACTGGCGGTAATTCCCCAAAAGCAATATCCTCCTCCGCATGCCCACGTGCCTGACGGGGAAAAATCTCCAGACCAGTAATAGGGAGTGGCCCGCGAATATTGAAATAAAGTGCGACAACTAATCCAATCACCCCAAGTGCAATAGCCCCCCAAATTATCCAGCGACGGCCGGATTTTTTGGGAGCTGATGACACACGTCGCTTCGACCGTGATCCCATGCTTATCTCCTTTAGCAGATCAAATTGATGCAATTATAATTTTTAGAATTAATGACAGAGGTCGTATTAATCAATGTAAGCTAACCAACACATTGACCAGTTCGTTATCAGACGCTCAGATTTAACCTAGGCAATCATCATAACATGGCTATTCCAACCTGAAAAACAGTGTTAAACCTTTGCTAAGGTAATGCGCATTATTCAAAAATCCTGACATGCTCAGAATTGATTGTTAACAGCGTGTAAATTTTTTCAAGACTATTTGAAAATATCAAATTCGTCGGTTTGCATGTTAGCGATAACATCTATAATAGCCAGACGTTTGGGCGAGAAACGGCCGTTTTTAACTTAATCTCAACTGAAATTCATCAATTTACCCCATAACACCTTTTAAATATTGACACCTTTACACAATTCATGCTATCTTTAATGTTATCGCTAACATGAATCAATCATGAGAGGCAAGATGAATCGGAAGAGGAAAATCACGCTCAAAGATGTCGCCCACCAAGCTGGAGTTTCTACCCAAACGGTCTCTCGCGTCGTCAACAACAGTCCCGATGTTTTGCCTGAAACCCGTGCCCGTGTCCAAAAAGCTATCAATAAACTCGGATATGCACCTAATGTAATCGCCCGCAGCCTCAGCAGAGGGCGTAGCAACACATTGGGCATCGTTGGGTTTGGCCTAAAATACTTCGGATCAACCAGCGTTCTCATTGGCATTGAACAGGCAACCAATAAATATGGATACTCACTCATCCTTAGCCTGCTTGATAAGTTTGAACCATCCCGCATCGATGACATCCTAAACAACCTCCTGTCGCGGCAAGTAGATGGCATCATTTGGGCAGTGCCCGGTCAAGGTCAGCTTTTCGAATGGGTATCCGCAAAAGTCCAAAATTTAACAATTCCTATCGTATTCTTAAACGAACAAACAGATGAAAACCAAATTGTCCTCAGTGTAGATAATCGGCACGGTGGACAGTTAGCTACGAAACATTTATTAGAGCGTGGTTATCAAAAAATCGGCTTGATTACCGGACCAAATAACTGGTGGGAAGCACGTGAACGCGCTGCCGGTTGGGGCAGCGTAATGCAAGAGGCCGGTTTTGATCCCAATCAGCTTGCAGACCTCAAAGTAGAAGGGGATTGGTCTGCCGCCAGTGGTGATATTGGTCTTTACAGACTTTACGAAAAAAGCCCAGATATTGACGCTGTTTTTGTCAGCAATGACCAGATGGCATTAGGAGCACTCCAGGCAGCACGTCGTTTGGGGCTTTCAGTACCACAAGACCTGGGCATTGTTGGATTTGACGACATCCCCGAAGCCGCTTACTTCTACCCTTCCCTAACCACCATACGCCAAAATTCTTCGGAATTAGGGATACTGGCCGTCAAAACCATTCATGAAGTGATTAAAGCACGACACGATAACGTACCCTTTGCACCCATCGAAACACAAATCAAACCAACACTTATTGTTCGTAAAAGCTCAAAGAAAAACAGCGAGTAATTACGGCGAGGAACCTCAAAAAACGAGGGTAGATATGAACAAGAACCAAAATTATTGGTGGTCTGTTGAATTGGAAGGAATGCCTCAATTCGACATGGCAATGAAACGCATTTATGCTTGGTTTGAAAACGAAATTATTGATCGCCCACCCATTCGATTTGTGGCCCACAATGAGTTTCTAGAATCAGAGACAGAAGAAATATCGACTCTAACCAAGGCAGAGAAAAAAGCATGGTGGTTCGATGTCGAAAACCAGGTGGAATTATTCGTCAAATCTATTTTAGGGAAAACATTTCATGGTGAGACGTTTCCAGTCTTTTTCCCAAATCTTGGGCCAGATGTATATGCGGCTTTCTATGGTGCCAATCTGGAGTTTGGTGAAGTCACTTCATGGTCAGTGCCGCTCGTACGCAATTGGGACAGCGCTGACAAACTCAAACTAGACAAGAACAACATTTATTTTAAAAAGCTGGAAGAACTCACTCACCACGCATTGGAACGCTGTCCAGGCAAATTTATGGTTGGTTATACAGACCTCCACCCAGGACTGGATTGTGTTGCCGCCTGGCGCGATCCTCAGCAGCTATGTTTTGATCTAATGGATCACCCAGAACGGGTTGAAAGGCTGGCAGAAGTGGCGATTGCCGATTTTGAATCGGTCTATAATCACTTTGACGAGATGCTTAAAGCAAATGGGCAACTCTCAGTTAGTTGGATGGGCATTCCATCTTTTGGGCGAATGCATATTCCTAGCTGCGACTTTTCCACCATGATTTCACCCAAATTCTTCAAACGTTTTGGGCTGCCTATTCTTGAACGAGAAGTCAAAACAATGACCCACAATATTTTTCATGTTGATGGCAAAGGTGTCGCCAGGCATTTGGATGCCATTCTCAGCGTCCCTGAAGTCCATGCTGTACAGTGGGTGCAAGGGGTGGGAAATGATTTGCCTATTATGCAGTGGGTCCCATTCATCAAAAAATTACAGGCGAAAAACGTACCCCTCATTGTTGATCTTCACAAAAGTGAAGTCGATGCGTTTATCTGTGAAATGGAGCCGCAAGGGCTGTTTTTATGGGTCGCAACTGACAATGAAGATGAAGAAAAGAACCTGCTTAAGCGCATAGCAAAATGGGCATAATGCATCCATCTTGCTCATGTCGAGTTGTTTGTTATCAGGAGGTGCAAGTGATTTGAATGTTTTTACTGTTTTCAAAAAAATGACAAGGATGTCCATTTATTTTGGCTCAATTCAAGATTTCAGGAGAAGAGAAATGACATTTAAGAAACTGCTTTCGGTATTAATGGCTATGTTGTTATTCGGTGTGTTGGTTGCATGTTCATCAGCAGAACCAGATGTACCAGTTGTAGAAGAAGAAGAAACGGCCGTTGTTGAAACCGTTGAAGAAGTTGCGGAGGAACCAGGCGAGACTGAAGGGGCAGCACCAGCACAAGATGGGGCATGGTGTGCAGGCACCGACATCGTCTTTTTCCCAGGTGGTTCGCCTGGCGGACCATTCGCAACCGTCGTTTATAATGGTGCTGTTGCGGCTGCGGCCGATTTAGGTGCCAACGTGGAATATGTCTGGTCCGATTGGAATCCAGAAAAAATGGTAACCCAATTTGCCGAAGCAGCAGCCACCCAACCTGATGGCATCGCTATCATGGGACACCCCGGCGACGATGCTTTCCAGGCTGTTGTTGAAGACGCACGCGCTGAAGGCATTATTGTCACCAGTCAAAACACCACATTGCCCACCCTCGAAGCAAAATATAGTTCATCCGGTTTTGGGTATGTTGGTGCAGAACTGTATTCTGCCGGTTTTGCACTCGGAGCTGAATCGGTGAATCGATTTGGTTTAGGTGATGGGGACCGCGCAATGGTTTGGGGGCTGCTAGCACAAGCTGGACGTGGCCAACGGACCCAGGGCGTAATTGATGCATTGGAAGAAGCAGGCGTCACCGTTGACTACCTGGAAATTGACGACACGACCAATGCAGATGCCTCAGCCGGTACGCCAACCTTTGTTGGGTACGTTTCGGCAAATCCTGATGTGAAGCTAGTTGTAACCGATCACGGCGCGTTGACTGCCACTTTGCAAACCTACATGGAAGCCGCAGGATTGGGCCCCGATGACGTGCATGGTGCTGGATTTGACCTCTCATCTGCAACCGTTGAAGCGATTCGCGGTGGATGGACTGACCTGGTTATTGATCAACAGCAATGGCTGCAAGGCTACTTACCTGTTTTACAAATTTGCCTGACCCACAATTACGCTTTCACTGGTTTACACATTGATACAGGGGCTGGTTTTGCACATGCAGAAAACATTGAACTGCTGGTAAACTTGGTCGATCAACAGATTCGGTAAGAGATAATTGATAGCTAATAAATGGCGATTCAAAATTCAAATCGGTAATAAACCAGGCACTGAATCGCCTAAATGAACCTGAAGTTTCGTAATTGGCGATTATCGATTTATTTTCTTCAGGTTCATAAATTAGCTAGATCAAATCGTGATGAACGTAGCCGTGATGTTCCTGTATGCAGTTTTAGGGATGTCACGGCTGCGGAAACAGTTGGGGTAACAAAGTATGGATGACAAATATCGACTTGAGTTAAAAGACGTTTCCAAATCATTTGGTGTGGTTCAATCGTTACGCAATATTGACTTCAAGTTGGGGCAATGTGAAGTGGTTGGTTTGCTGGGTGATAATGGGGCTGGCAAATCAACTTTGATCAAAATCATGACAGGCTTTCATCAACCAACGAGCGGTGAGCTTTACTTCAATGGGCAAAAAGTGGAGAATCTGACAGTTCCAAAAGCGCGAGAATTGGGCGTAGAAACTGTGTACCAGGAGCGGGCATTGGCGGAACAGCAAACTTTGTGGCGCAATATCTTTCTGGGGCGCGAGCTGCGTAATTCGCTTGGCTTTCTCGATGTGAAGCAGATGAAAGAGGAGACGAATCGGTTGATGCTGGAATCGATGGGGTTTACTTCAACGGCCGTTAACCCCGACTCTGCCATCAAAACATTCTCAGGTGGCGAAAAACAAGGCGTCGCCATTGTTCGTGCCCTCTATTTCGACGCTGAAATCATCATTCTCGATGAACCCACAATGGGGTTGTCGCTCAAAGAAACGCAACGGCTGCTCGACTTCGTGCGCAGCATTAAAGAAGCCGGTAAATCTGCCATCTTTATTGATCATAATATTTTCCATGTCTACTCAGTTGCCGACCGTGTTGTTGTTTTGGATCGTGGGCGCGTTGCGGGTGAATTCAAGACATCTGAAATCAGTTTAGATGATTTGATGGAAAAAATGGTTCATGTAGCCGAGACCGGCAGCTTCGAATAAAAAGCTTCCCGAAGGATTTAGATATGAATACTACCCTAGAAGAAACACCAGCAGAAAAAAAAGCAGCTCAAAACAAGAGTAAACGCACACGCTTCTTGCGTGCCAATGCCACCCAGTTGGGAATCATTGGCGTTTTTATTGTCGTTTGGACATTTTTTATTCTCGCTGCGCCAGAAACCTTCCTTTCCCCTCAAATTTATCGGGCATTTATGTCAACTATTCCATTTTTTGCCATTATGGCCCTCCCCTTGACTATTGCTATCATTGCAGGTGAAATGGACTTATCTTTCACGTCTATCATGGCGATGGGGATGGTAGCTTTTTCCACTGTATTTCCCTTGACTGGCAATGTTTTTATTGCACTTTTAGCTGGATTGTTGACAGGGTTGATTGTAGGGCTGATCAATGGCGCAATTGTCGTATGGCTCGGTATTCCCTCTCTTGTGGCAACGATTGGCACTCAATTTTTCTGGCGTGGCGCCGTTTTGGTCTTGCTAAATGGGAAGGGCGCTTCTTTAGTTGAAGCACGAGATACGTTCACTTACAACATTCTCGTTGGCAAGCTGTTTGACTACGTTCCGAGCCAAATGATCTGGTTGGTAATCATTGCGATTGCATCGTGGTTTATTCTGAATCGACATGCGCTGGGGGCGCATGTGTATTTGATTGGCGACAATGAGCAAAGTGCCAAATTGATGGGTGTAAATGCAAATAGAACCCGCTTTATTGTTTTTGGTCTAATTGGCGTCGCTTCTGCATTTGCCGGTATTTTGGCAAGTCTACAAGTATCTTACTTCTGGCCCAGCCTTGGCGAAGGGTATTTGCTACAAACCCTGGCTTCGGTCTTTTTAGGCGGCACGTCTGTATTTGGGGGTGTTGGCACAATTTTGGGCACATTTATCGGTGCTTTCATCATCGGTGCCATCGAAGCCGCAATCGTTGCGATTGGTTTAACCGGTTTTTACACTGAGTTGATTTACGGCCTTATTATTGTTTTGTCGGTAGCGATGCACTCGGCAGTACGGCGACGTATTGGATAGCAACTATAAGCGGTCATGCGTATTTAACAGGAGGAGATGAACATGAATCGAAACGATGTCGCAAAAGCAATTGAGAGTGGAAAAACCGTTCTGGGCATCGAGTTTGGCTCAACTCGCATCAAAGCAGCGCTGATCGGCGAGGATCATATGTCGATTGCATCGGGCAGCTTCGAGTGGGAAAACCGATACGAAAACGGCATCTGGACATACAATCTTGATGATGTTTGGATTGGCTTGCAAGAAAGCTATCAAAAACTGAGCAGCGAAGTTTTGGAAAAATACAACACCCCACTCCAAACCATTGGTGCCATCGGCTTCAGCGGCATGATGCACGGCTATATTGCCTTCGATAAAGACGAAAATCAACTCGTCCCGTTTCGTACATGGCGCAACACTATCACCGGGCAGTCAGCAGCAAAACTGACGGAGCTGTTTCAATTCAATATTCCCCAGCGTTGGAGCATTGCCCATCTCCATCAAGCAATATTGAACAACGAATCCCATATCAATGACATTAGCTTTCTGACCACACTGGCAGGCTATGTGCATTGGAAGCTGACGGAAAACAAAGTGTTGGGGGTTGGCGAAGCATCGGGCGTGTTCCCCATTGATAGCACAACCAACGACTACGATGCACGCATGATCGAGTTGTTCAACAAACAGCTCACAGAAAAAAGCATCTCGTGGAAGCTACAAGACATCCTGCCTAAAGTTCTTATCGCAGGGGATGCCGCAGGCGCTCTTACCGAAGCAGGGGCAAAACTGCTCGATCCGACTGGACAATTACAAGCAGGTATACCCCTCTGTGCGCCTGAGGGCGACGCAGGCACAGGTATGGTTGCAACCAACAGCGTTGCCGAGCGAACCGGCAATGTTTCCGCAGGCACATCTGTCTTTGCCATGATTGTTTTAGAAAAAGCGTTGTCGAAACTGTATCCTGAGATTGATATGGTGACGACCCCTACAGGCAAGCCCGTCGCTATGGTACACAGTAACAATTGCACATCCGATCTCAACGCATGGGTTGGGCTGTTCCAAGAATTCACCGATGCACTTGGCGTGGAAATCGATCAATCGAATCTGTTTGAAATGCTTTATCAAAGGGCACTCGCAGGCGATGCGGATGGTGGCGGGCTGCTGGTCTACAACTATTTTTCAGGCGAGCATATCACGCACATGGAGGAGGGGCGGCCCCTGTTCGTGCGCACACCGGAAAGCCATTTCACCCTTTCCAACTTCATGCGCGTACATCTTTTCTCAGCGCTCGGGGCCTTAAAGATCGGTCTAGACATCCTTTTTGATCAAGAGCAAGTGAAGATTGACCAGGTTCTCGGTCACGGTGGCTTTTTCAAAACAAGAGAAGTGGGCCAAAAGATGATGGCTGCGGCAATGAATGTGCCCGTATCTGTGATGGAGACCGCAGGTGAAGGCGGGGCATGGGGGATTGCACTGCTTGCCGCATACATGCTTAACAAGGCAGAAAATGAACCTTTAGAAGCGTACCTCTCCAACAAGGTCTTTGCCGGGGAAGATGGCACAACGATAGCACCGGATCAGGCAGACGTTGAGGGTTTTGCGGCATTCATGGAACGCTATAAAAATGGACTTGCCATCGAAAGAGCGGCCGTGGATGCACTGAGCTAGTATTGTGAACATCAAGTTCCCTTCCTACTTAATCATTGTTCTGTTGCTCACCAGTTGCGCTGCGGTAGTGAGAAATTCAACAGTTATCCAAGAAGAAGTGGGAGGGGAAACGGCCGTTACCCACATCAACACAACACAATACAACATCACACAACACCTTTTCCTGGTGAACAACGGTCCCGGTCAACCAACCAAACACAATATCTGGATAGCATTGATTAACAACATGACTCCTTATCAAACCGTGCAGGAGTTACAAATCACACCTGAAACTTACCAACTGATGACCGATGAATATGGCAACCAGTATGCAGAATTCGACCTGACAGAAATGCCTTCCGGCACATCTATCGAGATTACAATTCAGTACAAACTGACCGTTAACGAACTTGCCTATGATCTGACACACTGCGCAGGTGAATTACCCAATATTTTCAATCAACCAGAGCTGCACATCGAATCTAACAATGCTCAAATCATCGATTTAGCCCAACAGCTTTCCGCTGATAAAATTTCAACGTGTGCCAAGGTCGAGGCATTTTACAATTACATCGGGAATCATCTGGTGTACAGCTACAATGGCAAAAGTTGGGGCGCTCAGGCAGCGCTGGGCGAGATGGGTGCCGACTGTACCGAATATTCTTCGCTACTGATTGCGCTGAGTCGCGCAGCGGGCATTCCAGCACGATACATAGAAGGGCTGCATTACTTTGATAGCAGTTCAGAAGTCACCGCCCGCACAGAACACGCCTGGGTAGAAGTGTACTTGCCTGGCGTTGGCTGGACACC
>QQUD01000768.1 GCA_008501785.1 Chloroflexota bacterium | reverse complement strand
AATTTTTATCCCTATTTCCAAATAGTCAATTGTGCCAATTTCTTATATCCTATTTTGTAAGATACACGTTTAATCAATTCAAAATCGATCAAGTTAAACAACTGTCACCGATTCAATTGGCCCTTGCAACACCCTCAGGAATAGAGACGAATGGCTTATGATGCTCACCGATGATACGAATCTATCAATGACAGAGGCAGTCGTCCTCGGTGGGGCTATACTGGTGGCCAGATTACGTCACCCCCACAACGTTCCTTTTCAATATGTTCCTCACCGAAGAAGAACCCCTGTTTAACCTGGGCTATTACAGCAATCTAGAATTTGACGATTTAGTCTTTGAAGCCGATGCTATCTCCGGCAGCGATCAAGCTGAAGCAACCGAACTTTTTGGACAGGCCCAAGAAATTCTGGTTGATGATGCCGCAGCGATGTTCTTTTACGATTTAGCTAACACACATCTGGCTCGATCTGACATTAAAGGTTTTGTTGACAATCCAGCTTACCCACATGTCGTCTTTGTATATGACCTAAGTCGCTAAAAACTCCATCTCAGAAACTTCCCCGGAAACTTTCAAAAGGCACATTGGCCGGGCAATCAGTTTCCGGGGAAATTAACATTACTTCATTTTCCCGGAAGCTATGAACCGAATTGCTCAAGCAAAAACAACTTCTTAGCTTCCGGGAAAGTCGATAAACTTTTGAAACAATGTATAAAGGAGAGAAATTATGCGGCGAATTGAATTTATTATTAAACGATTGGGGCTTGCGATATTCGTCCTCCTTGCTGTTTCAATCATGACCTTTTTAATTGCTCGCGTTGTGCCATCCAACCCGGCCGCAGCTTGGGCAGGCCCCCGCCCCACCCAAGAGCAAATCGACAAAGCCACGATTGAATTAGGTCTAGACAAACCCCTGACCGTTCAGTACCAGCGTTATATGTCTTCGCTGTTACGTGGAGATTTGGGAACATCGGTCACGACACGTCAGCCAATCCTTAGCGATATTAAGGTGTTTTTACCAGCCACGCTGGAACTGGTTCTGGTAAGCATCTTGATGGCTGTTGTCATTGGCGTTCCACTAGGCGTTTTATCTGGGGCGAATAAAGGAAAATTACTCGACCACTCAACTCGATTTTTTTCAATTGCAGGAGTTTCGATGCCTGCCTTTTGGTTAGGTTTAATTCTCCAGCTAATGTTCTTCAGTTGGTTGGGCCTACTCCCATTAGGTGGTCGAATTTCTACAGAGGTTTCATTAAACAACCCCATCACAACCATAACGGGCTTTAATCTAATTGACTCCTTGCTTTCGGGCAATTGGGCAGCTCTCGGCGATTCATTGCGTCACATCATCCTGCCCGCCTTTGTATTGGCAACCTATCCAATTGGCCTCACCATTCGTATGCTCCGCTCAAGCATGATCGAAGTGTTGAGTGAAAAATACATTCTAGCCGCAGAAATCTCTGGTATCCCTCGACGCACAATCCTTTTTAAATTAGCACTTAAAAATGCAATCACACCGGCACTAAATGCCCTCGGCCTCTCCTTTGTGTTTTCATTGACAGGAGCTATTTTGGTAGAAATCATCTTTTCCTGGCCTGGATTAGGTACCTATGTCACCAATGCTGTTCTCAGTGTCGATTTTCCTGTCATTGTCTCCGTCACGCTCATCGTCACCGTGTTTTATGTTTTGATCAATTTGATCATTGACATCACCCAGGCTGTCCTCGACCCAAGGGTAGTTTTGCAATAGGAACCACCCGTAGGTCAAGACGCTGTCTTGACCATTTAACCCGGACAAAACAGCGTTTTGTCCTACGATTTACAGAGGAGGAACCTTATGTCTGCTGCTGTTCAACCCGCAGATATCCCGGCTGAATTACCACCAGCCAAACGAGTTAGCGAATATCAATTGATGTGGCGTGCATTTCGGCGCGACCCGTTGGCCGTAGGCAGTCTGGTTATATTGCTCGTTTTTATTCTGGGCGCAATTTTTGCGCCCTGGCTCACGCCTTACTCGGCACAGGGCTTAGGTGAACCAAACATTCCAGAAAAATTTACAGAACCTAATCTGACTCATTTATTAGGAACTGACAATTTAGGACGTGATGTACTGGCCCGGGTTTTATATGGTGGGCGCACATCTTTGAGTATTGGCTTTCTAGTGGTCTTTTTTGCCGCCATTATCGGCATCCCTTTAGGAGCCGTGGCAGGGTATTTTGGCGGTTGGGTTGACAATTTTCTCATGCGTGTCACCGATGTTTTTCTGGCTTTTCCACCACTGCTGTTAGCGATTGCGTTAGCCGCAGCTCACGGAGCTAGCTTTATCAATACCATGATTGCCATCTCCTTTACCTGGTGGCCCTGGTATGCGCGTCTAGTACGCGCCCAAACTTTATCTTTGCGACAACGCTACTTCATCGAAGCCGCCCGCAGTGTCGGTGTTTCCAATTGGAAGATTATCACGACCCACATTTTCTGGCCCTTCTGAGCGAACTGCGTGAGAAAGAAAACTTGTCTATCCTTTTTATCACGCATGATTTGGGAGTGGTGGCTGAAACCTGTGACCGGGTAGCCGTGGCATATGCGGGTCGCATTGTGGAGATCGGTGCTATCGATGATGTTTTGTATGAAACAAAACATCCTTACACCAAAGGTTTGTTGGGAGCTATGCCCGATTTGATTCCCCATGGACATCCCTTACAGGTAATTACAGGCTCTGTTCCCGATGGACTGAACCCGGTGGCGGGCTGCCCATTTCATCCGCGATGCCCTGATGTGATGGACATTTGCCGTGCTCAAGAGTCTCCGTTTATCAATGTTGGCCAGGATGACCATCTAGCTGCCTGCCATTTGTATGAAAAGGAGGGGGTGTCGTGACAACCGAAGCGTTAATTCAAGTTGATAACCTCAGCAAAATCTATACGACACGCAAGGGATTCTTGTCCCGCACGCAAAGAAAGGTGCGGGCGGTGGACAATGTTAATCTGACCATTTTCAAACAGGAAACGATTGGGGTGGTGGGCGAGTCGGGTTGTGGCAAAACAACACTGGGTCGGGTAATCATGGGTCTGGTGCCGTTGTCTGCGGGCAAGGTGCAGTTTGAAGGGCAGGACATGTCCACACTCAACCGAAAAAAGAGCAGCTATCAGCGGGATATGCAGATGGTGTTTCAAAATCCGTACAGCTCTTTCGATCCACGCTTCACTGTTCTCAGGTGTGTAGCTGAACCACTGGTGACACATACTTCTTTACGAGGAAGTGCATTGGTGAAAGAAGTGCGAAACCTACTGGAACAGGTTGGGATGCGGGGACGGATTCTCAATCGCTACACACACGAATTTAGCGGTGGGCAATTACAGCGCATTGCGATTGCTCGTGCTTTGGCGCTCAATCCTAAATTTATCGTGCTGGACGAACCGACATCGGCGCTGGATGTTTCTGTGCAGGCTCAAATTATCAATTTGTTGCAGCTTTTACAGAAGGAATTGAAGCTGACTTACCTGTTTATCTCTCATGATTTAAGCGTAGTGCGCCACATCAGCGACCGCATTGCGGTGATGTATTTGGGGCAGATTGTGGAGCTGAACCACTCTGCGGACATGTTTGCGGGGCAGGCGAAACATCCTTATACGCGGGCGTTGTTAACGGCCGTTCCCTCCGTCGCCAAAGATTTACAACAAAATCGCACCATTTTGAAAGGCACCGTGCCAGATGCATCGAATCCACCCTCCGGTTGTTACTTTCATCCACGTTGCCCGGTAGCGGTTGATCGCTGCAAACACGAAGCGCCGCAGCTCATTCAAGTTGGTGAACAAAGCTGGGCGGCTTGTCATTTGGTTGCAGAACAGGAAAATAAAGTGGATTAGCCAAATATTTGATTTCATAACCTAAGTTGCCATCTTAAAAATGCCGGACCCAAAATGAATTTTGGGCCTGCCAGATCAAACATGTTTATGGAAGTTAAATAAATAATCAGGTAATAGAAAACTACAAAATGTGGCCCTGTCATTCCCGCGCAGGCGGGAATCTACTCGACTACGTCATGGATTCCCGCCTGCGC
>QQUD01000047.1 GCA_008501785.1 Chloroflexota bacterium | reverse complement strand
GATGCGCTGATTCGGCAGGAGTTATGTGGTGAGGCCATTCGTCTTTCACAAACATTGAATGACCTGTTGCTAAAAGAGCCGAAATTGCAAGAAGATGCGGAGGCGTTGGGGTTATTGGCGCTGATGCTGCTGCATGATTCGCGGCGTCATGCGCGAACTAGCGTCGATGGGGAATTGGTGTTGTTGGAGGAGCAGGAGCGGGCGTTGTGGGATAGGGGGCAAATTGAGATGGGAACAGCCGTTCTCGAAAAAGCACTGCACATGCACCAACCCGGTCCATACCAAATTCAAGCTGCCATCGCTGCCCTGCACGCCGAAGCACCCACTCCCGACAAAACTGATTGGCCGCAAATTGCCGCGCTGTACGGTGCATTGATGCAACATGCACCGTCGCCAGTCGTGGCCTTAAATCAGGCGGTGGCCGTGGCAATGGTCGAAGGCCCGATTCGTGGGCTGGGGCTGCTAGATCAGCTGGGCGAGTCTGGCGATTTAGACCATTATCACCTGTTTCATGCGGCCCGCGCTGACTTGCTGCGCCGCGCCGGATTTATGTCTGAAGCCGTTGACGCTTACACAGTCGCCCTCGATCTTTGCCAAAACAGCGTCGAAAAAAGCTACCTGCGGCGGCGATTAGCTGAATTAGGGGATGTTTAGAATAAGAAATGGAACACGGATTAACACAGATGAACACAGATCAAGAAGGTTTTATCTGTGTTCATCTGTGTCAATTTGTGTCCTAATTTCCGATAACAAAGAGTTGTTCGATCCAGTTGCGGGTTTCGATAGGACGCAGGAATTGGCCGAGGTAGAAATCACCCACCCAGATTTCAAAGTGGAGATGTGAATCGTCGAAGCGGCTGGTGAGTGAGGAGGGTGAACCAGAGTTGCCGACTTCGCCCAGTTTTTGACCTTGTGTGATGCGACTGCCAACCTCGATGCTGGGGTCGATGGCGCTGAGGTGAATGTAGCGGGTGATGATGCCGTTGTCGTGTTCAATCCACACTTGCCGCCCACGATAGATGTCGAGAGCGGCCTCGGATGTGTAGGTTAGCTCTTGATTTTCGGTGCGCAGTTGTTCGACCTGATTTCGGGTGATGGGTTCGTAGTTGTGGGTGGCACGAATGACTTTGCCGGGAGCGATGGCGTAAACGGCCGTTCCCGGTCGCCAATAAAAATCAAGCCCCTGGTGTACGCCCAACCGATAGTGTCGTGGTGCTCCCGGCATCTGAAAATCGCGCTGCGTCAGTTTGGTGCCCATGATAGGCAAGCTGAAATTGGTTAGTGAATCGGCGATTATTGGATTGTGTGACAATGGAGCAAAAATCACTGGTCCGCCAGAAATTTGGGCTTGTTGGTCGGGTTGATTGAAAAAGTAAAGGCGATCTCCGCCAGCAAACAGCAAGTTGCCGGTAGTTGGGTCAATGGTGAATGCGCTGGTTTGGGGTGGGGTTTGGGTGATGGTTTGTAGTGTGCCGGTGCTGCGGTCAAGGGTGAGCAGTCGCTTGCCTGCTGTGTCTAGGATGTAAACGGCCGTTTTACCCACAACCACCTGCCTTGGCTGCACAATCTCAACCGCAGGTCGGAACGTAGAGACGTAAGCCGTATCCCGATATTGGGCGAGAATGCCGGTTTGGTCATGCAAAGATTGGGAGAGGACAAATACATCATCATCTGAAACGGCAATATCAACGGCGCGGCTTTCGATGATGGGCCAGAGCCGGTTGCGTACGTCATCTCCATAGAGGCGCACGTATTGGTAGTTGGTTTCGAGAAGGTAACGGCCGTTACCTTCCCCCGCCACCGCTACACTGTAATGCCCCGATGATTCACCTGATGGTCGGTCAAATCGATCGAGCTGCCAGGATGTTGCTATCCAATCATAAAAGTAAACATCTCCAGCACGATCCAACACCAGCAACCCGTCTGGCATCACATCCAGGTCCAAAGGTTCAAGAACCGTAACACTTTCCACGTCGTCGCCTAGGGGAAGCAAAACATGAGGGATGGACGGTGCAGTTAAATCAAACGCCAACACGCGACCTGCATCGAGCATGAATGCTGTTTGTTTATGTACATCAAGCGCGATGGGATGGATAAATAGCTGTTCGTCAAACTGCCAAATGCCAGTGCTTTCTTTGTTTGCCAACACAAATGGGACGCTGTTTGCCACTGCTGACCCGGCGATTTGGGTATCGCGAATGCTTGTAAATGTTGGTGGTTCTGGTGTCCGGGTTGGTTTTGATGTTGGCGTTAGGTGGGATGTTTGGGGTTGTGGTGTGGTAGCTTGGGTGTGGTGAGGCGTATTGGTGGGGGTGGGGGAAGCGCTTGCAATGAGCGCAGCTGAAGTGGCCGTGTTCAAAACCGGAACCTCCGTCACAGCCATCACAATCGCCGCCGGAGCCGACGCCAAAGACTGCTGGCAGCCAGACAGAAGCAGCCCAATCAGCAGCACCCATACAAAATCCCATGCTTCCCATCGCTTAACTTTCCACATACCGAGTGTATTGTACTCAAAAAAGTGTCTGTGTCGATTGAGTTATGTTTGCAAAAAATGTGCATGAATGACTTTGCGTGTTCATGATATACTATGTTTGTTGAGTGTGTTTTGGGTAGTTTGGAAACGGCCGTTTTTTGGACTGGTTTCCAGAGTTGTAAGCTTGGAAATTATTTGTCGTAAAATCTTGCTTGGTATTTGTCGTAGTGGTCCTATTCTCGGCCAATTTGTTAGCCACAAAACGTCCGTTGTTACTTATACAGTTTGTATATGTGATACGGCGTAAATAGCTTATACAATTCGTATAAATTTAGCCCAAAATAAGGTTAAGTGTGAACAGGCTATGGTTTCATGGGTCATCAGGTGTTTATTGTAATCATTACACTATATGACAAATAGCTTCCAAGAAAATACGTCATTTATCTTCCAAGCTTACAATAAAGTCAACTCCCCAAAAGGAGACTCGACTGATGGAACAACAAGCCAGCTATCATCTAGCCAGCGTAAACCAAGTCCATTCTGCCATTGGGTTTTCCAGGCTCTAGTTATGGTTTCATCAGAAAAAGAATTCATGATTTGAAATTCATCTACTGATCCCCAAACATGAAATGCCAACCACTTGCCGCTGGAGGACAAAACGACAGATGATAAATTTTCTTTTGTTAGAATAATGATTGGCTTTTCTGCACGGTTTGATAGAGACCAAAGATTTCCATGCTGTCCCTCCGTTCGTTTCTGAAAGAGCAAGTTACCAGAAGTCAAAAAGCTCGCTCCCATATTTTGCTGTACAGGGAGACAGTTTTCTGTTACAAAACTAGTATTGGGTATAACTGTGGCCGTGTTCTGAATCCCCGGTGACAAGCTAGTTGGCGTAGGAGAAGGCAATATTGGTTTTAAGTTTTCAGAAACTGCCTCCTGACACGCTACAAGGAAAAAAATCAAAAATCCCATACAAATGTGAGTTATCCATTTTCCAGACATGATAAGTTATCCTTTGATCCGGCATCAATCTAATTCTTGTGTAATTCTAATCTAGTCGTTGGCAATTTTATAAATCTCCTCAGTTTTAGTTTGGTTTCGCAGCATCAGAGGGCATACTTGCACAACTATTTGGATAGTTACTAGGAGGCCCACTCGTTCCACAAAGGGCTGCCTGCTGGTTGGGAGTCAGAACAGCAAATGAACCAATGCCCTTCTCACGTATAAGATAATAAAAGTTACTCTCATCCCAAATGTTCATTCTGTCTTTTAACCATTGAGGATGATCAATCTTGATGTTAAACCAAGTCCATGGTCTATTCTCATCCCTGCCCTTTTTCCAACTTGTATCGGTGGGGGCAATTACTTCTTCAGCAAAATCATATGCGTAAGTCCCATGCAAATTGGTGCTTAAATATCTAATAAGAACTTGACTGTTAGTTGGTGCCGCACCCCACGATTCATTATGGGGTGTAATTAACAACCGCGTCATACGAGACCAGTTTATGAGAGACAGGCACTGAAAAACACCTGGCTTCCTGTTTTTCAATGCGAAATCGGCTGCATAATCTGATTTTTAGAGCGATTGACTCCA
>QQUD01001002.1 GCA_008501785.1 Chloroflexota bacterium | reverse complement strand
ATTCCCGATCTGAGAGCACCGTTAACAGACGGCTCTCCTCTTGTTTTTCCATCAAACGATCTACTAGAATCGTGGCGGCAGATGGATCGAGAAAACGTTGCCCAGCATGAACCGTGCGAATCGCCTGAAGCAGGTTTGCATGGGCTGCTGATTTGGGCACATAACCATCGCTGCCCGCTTCAATGGCCTGCATCACCACGTCACGACCGCTGTGCATCGAGAGCACAACGATACGTACCTTTGACTTTTGTTCTCTAATATTGCGGATGGCTTCCAACCCGCCAATCCCAGGCATACCCAGGTCCATCACAACAACGTTTGGTTGCAAGTCTTTCACCAGTCGAATAGCATCATCCCCTGTGCCTGCCTCACCAATCACGTAAATATCATCTTCGCCTTCAATGAGTGCACGTAATCCGGCACGAAGAACGCGATGATCATCAGCTAACAGAACGCTGATCGCTGGATTTGTCATGCTGTAATCTCCATTTCCAAAGGAATGCGAACTTGAACAGAAGTGCCTGCACCAGGTGCAGATTGTACAACGAGCGATCCGCCTAACATTTCGGCCCGTTCCTGCAGGCCAATTAAACCCAGGCGCGGCCGTTTTTTACCATTGCCAAGATCATTTGGATCAAAACCGATGCCGTCATCTTCGACACGTAAACAAATGGCATACGGTAGTGGCAGCAGTTCAACTGTCACATGAGAAGCCTGTGCATGGCGCAAAACATTTGTGAGACATTCCTGCGCGATGCGATAAAGGGTTGATTCAATTTCAAATGGCAAACGCTGCTTTCCCAACGACAAGTTGAAATCAACTCCAATTTCAGCCGGTTCGGTCATATCCTGCACAAGCGAACGCAGTGCCATATCTAAACCAAACTCTTCGAGGGCAGACGGCCGTAACCGATACGACACACCTCTTACCTGCTCAATAATGCCTGATGTCGCCTCACACAATTCAGACACATTTTCCCGCAGCTGTGCATCTTTCTGCTGCTTTTCTAACACTTTTAAACGAACCAACAGGCTCGTCAACGTTTGTCCAGTACCATCGTGCAGTTCTCGGGCCAACCGTGCCCGTTCATCCTCTTGCGCACGGACCAATGCTTCGAGCAAGGCCTGCCGTACTGCCTCTTTTTCGACCAGGCTGGCATGAAGTTGCGCGTTGGCAGCAATTACTGAAAGATGCACGCCGATTGTTGTTAAAATGTCTAAATCATCTTCAGATAGGCTCCGATTTTGAGGGCAGACTAAATTGATGACCCCAAACCATTGATCACGAACGCCAAGAGGGATGGTGATATGTTCGACCGGCTTTGAATCTGGGTTCAATTTATAAAAACAGGGACAGGATCGTAAGCTGGCATTTTGACCAAGTTGCCCTGAAAGCAAATCGCTGCGGCAAGCACACAATTGTTGCTGTCCACCTTTAAGGACATCTGTCCAATTTGACTCAAGCCCAATCTGGCTCACAAGTCGTAATGGTTGATTATCTGGATCAGCCGAATCGCATAACAAAACCCAACCGCTCTCTAATCTCATCACATCAAGTGTGGCTTGCAGGGCGGCATCAAGGACTTCACGCAGGTCTAGCGCACGGCTGGCAGCCATGATCACTTTGTTGACTGCTTCCAAACGTCGGTTGGTCCGCTGCAACTTTTGCTGGCCGACCACAAGGCGATCAATCATGTGGTTCACTGCTTGTGCCACTTCTCCAATCTCGTCCTGTGCCCAAATTTTGGCACGCAGTGAGAAATCACCGTCAGCCACGTTAAGTGCTACTTGACGTAAATGAAGTAACGGCCGTGTCAAAATCAACATCAGAAAAAACGTGAGCATTACCGAGATAATCGCGGCCATCATCGTCACAATCACGACGCTGCGACTGCCGTTTTGCATCGCAATGTGGACGCGCTCATCAGTCAACAGATAAGACAACCAATCTGACAGACCTGTGCGTATCCAATAATTCAGCGCCAGACCCAGAATCAAAACAGGCAGCACCATAATGCCAGCAATTTTTAATCTTACTGGAACTGAAGAGATGAGATCGGAAATTTTTGTGCGCCAATCCATTTGATGTACCCTATGGAGGATGAGGATAGTTCTCCATTTATGTTGGCTTGGATATGGAGAATGATATTAATCCAAGTCAACCACGTTCAGATTATACGTTGAATTGAAAAGTAGCGCGGTTGAAGATGATCCATACTTCTTGTGACAATGATCATACGTATTTACTGCGGTTTTGGCAGTGCTGGATGATGAGATTCGGCTGTGGACCAAACGCAGGCGTGATTTGTTTGCTGCTTTTTTTGAAGAAGCGGGACGAGAGAATCCCGAAGATGAAGCGTATCTACTTTACAGCTTGATTGAAGGAACAATCCAACAATATTTATTGGAACCGGATCGCTATCCGCTGCAAACCATTGTTAATCGCATTATCGAATAGTTTGGATCGATTTGAACCTCATTAATAAAGAATTTTCTGTAACAGTGTAATCAATTGACCCGAGTTCGAAGATAGGAAATAGAACACAAATAAACGCAGATGAACACAGATTTTGGAAGCGCATCCTGTGAAATCATGCTCAAATCCAGCTCTGATCTATGAAAATCTGTGTCCCATTTTTTAACTCCGAATTGAGGTCATTGGTAAATACGGCTAGGGAAAATGCAGATAAAGATGTGGAAACGGCCGTTTTCAACACCACCCGCATTTTCACCTTAACCGTCACCAAACCTGAACCTGGGCACATCTTGTCTGAAACAGATGCCACACAAGATGTTGGTTTCAGTACTAAGTGCATTCAAGAAAGTCTTGCTGGTTCAAGATTGGACCAATCTCAGAGATTGGTCCAATCTAAGCGACAAAACATATTTTTTTGTACTTAGACTCAAATAAATTCAGCTATTAATGGCCATTGTTTCATATACGGATAAGACTTGCTCAAGTTCCTCGAGACGAACAGGCTTGCTAAGATAACCGTCCATACCTGCATCTATGCAGCGTTCGCGATCACCAATGAGGGCATTCGCTGTTAATGCAATGATATAAGGTTGCTGATCCGCTTCAAGATTTTGACGAATAAACTCTGTTGCAGTCAGGCCATCCATCTCAGGCATCTGCACATCCATCAAAATTAGATCGTACCTTTGCTTTTTAACAGCTTCAATCACTTCCAATCCATTACCAGCAACATTGGCCTGGTAGCCAAGTCGTTCCAACATACGCATCGCAACTTTTTGATTAATATTGTTATCTTCAGCAACTAAAATTTGCAAAGATTTTTTCTTTTTGTGTTCAATTTGAGCCTGTTGTTGTGTTCCTTCATGCGGTACAGATCGTAGGCTATCATTGAGGATTTTTGAGATTGTCACAAAAAGGTCATTGGGCTTGACGGGTTTGTTGATAATGGCTGAAAATAAATCTTTGTCATCACGATTATGAATGAGACCAAAGGGGCTAAGCAGAAGTAGGGGAAACGGCCGTATTTGCTGAGATGACTTTATTTCTTTGGCCAACATAATGCCATCCATTTCAGGCATTTGCATATCCAGAATACCGATATCAAATTTTTCCCCTTCACGTAATAATTTCAAAGCCTGCTCACCAGAAGCAACCACCCGAGACTCCGTTTGCCAGGGATACAGCAGATGCTTCATGATAAGACGGTTTACATCATTATCATCAACCACCAAAAGACGTTTGCCATAAAGTGTTCTTTGTGAAGGCTCGTCACCTTCCAAAGCATGTGGATCAACATAAAGCGCCTCACCTAAAATAGTAAAGCTAAAAATCGAGCCTTTATCAGGCTCACTATCCACCCACATCCGACCGCCCATTGCTTCAACTAAACGTTTGCTGATCACCAATCCTAATCCCGTACCGCCATATTGGCGTGACATTGACGAATCTAATTGGCTAAATTTCTTAAACAACCGGCCCATTCGATCTGATGGTATGCCAATCCCTGTATCCAAGACAGAAAATCGCAGTTCATACAAATCGTCTGTATTGTTGAATGGTGTAACTGAAACAAAAATCTCCCCTTCATGTGT
>QQUD01000120.1 GCA_008501785.1 Chloroflexota bacterium | reverse complement strand
CTGGCCTATACCCGACAGTTGCATGAACGATTGATCAAACGCCCTCCGAGTATGTGGACACCAAGCCGGGCACCCTTACGGCTCTTCCAACAGGCCGCCCTTCTGCTCGCTCACTAAACCCCTCATTTTCTTCTCCAACTGCATACCGGCAGCTACCTAAGTCATGACGCATTGGGGTCTGGGTACATGCTTTTTCTTTGTGTGTATCTCATGCCCCTCAAGCCATCTGGCTGCTGGATCGATTCACTTTATTCATCCATTTCATTCAAAGATTTCGTTCAATTCATGTTACTACCAAGTGAGGTTAATTGACCTCACCCGAAAATGAGGATTATGAAATATGCTAAATGTTCAACACAGAAGCGGGGTCACCCACAAGAAAACAATCACCTTGACCGATGCCGGTCGGGAGCAAATTCAAACCTTTTCTGATGCCCACAAGATGACCTTTAGCGCCGCCATCGAAACGTTGGCGCTAATTGGCATGGAAGCCGACCTGACCGCACTGCTCATTCCGCTGATCAACAACAGTGTGGAAAAGGGGCTGCAGCGAAACTTCAATCGGATGGCCAAGCTCACCATTCTGGCCGCCGCCGAAGCCGCCATGGCGCATGACCTGACCACGATGCTGCTCCTGCAAACGGTGCGACAGGAGGCAGTAAGCCATCCAGAAGACTTTGAAACCCGTATCCCTGTCAGCCGTGACCGCAAACAACAGCCAGACGCCCGAATTCGAGAAATGTACAACCAGATGCGGCGGCTGGCTCGCCAGCGTCAGCGCAAGTTATTGCAACAATCACTGCGGGATTTACTCAACCGGCTGGATGGCAGTGAGCTAGATATTGCTGATTCGGATGAGGAGGCCACCGATGAGTAAATCCAAGGCAACGAACATTGTCCGCATGGATTGGCTGCGGAATCGCACTCCGACCGGTAGACGGTCGGCGACCAGAGCGCGGAAGTTGGCCCAATATCTGGCTTTCGGGCGCGGCCGTCCCCAGGAACAGATGGAACGGCCGCAGCGCGGAAAGTGGTTGGACCAATCTGGTCAAGCTGTTCCTCACGAGAATGTTCTCCAATGGGTCAAGGAGCAAGGAATGGAAAATCTGTATACGCATCAATTCATCCTTTCCGTTAAAGACGCTACGCTGACTCCCGAAGCGTTTAATCGAGCCATGTCTGCTGGGGGCGACCTGTTCCCGGAATGGCGGCTTATTCAGCATGAGGATGCCCGCCATCCACACGCCCATGCGTTGGCCTTTGGACAAGAGGAGATTCGCATCAAATCTGAGGCATTTCGCCAATGGTGGCTGGATGTGCGGGCGGCGCTGGAGCGAGAACGAATGACTCAGATTGCACAGGAACGAGCACAGCAGGTAGCACATGGTTTGGAACAACAGGTTGGTCAATCGGTAGGTCAAGGGTTGGAGCAGGTATCTGATGAAGAGCAAACGGCCGTTTCCCACAAGCACCAGGCCATCGAAGAGCATGAGAAAAGCCATCAGCAAGGCTGGGGATTGGGGTGATTATGAATCGAATCTTGAAACTTCAACAATCCTGGCACTTCTGTCGCCAGCAAAAACAATATCGTGTAACTCAGGGAAGGCTGACCGCTAGTGAAGCGGCTATCCTCCTGGATCAGGAGGGGCATATCCCATTGGCCGACCTTCCATTGGGGAAAAAAGACACCAAGACACTCTATCTCCCATTGGAAGATAAAGGACATTTGCTGCTGGTTGCGCCGCCAGATAGTCAGTGGCGCGATCAGTTGGCGCTCGCAATCGGCGAATGGCCGGGGGCCGTGCTGGCAGCGGATCCTGACGGATGGCTTTACCAGCGCACGGGTTACATGCGCAGCCGTTTGGGGAAACCTGTTTACACCATCCCCGGTTACCGATTCAATCTAACCCGCTACTTCCAATTTTGGGACGACTCTGTCGCCTGGAATCTGCACCGCTACCTGATGGATATGGATGCGGTTTCACCGGAAGAAAGGTGGCTGTTAGAGTGGACGGAAACTCTGTTCACCGCAGTCGGATTGTACAGCTATGCCCATAAGCTGAATCCGATGCATGTTCTACTCAACGCAGCCAACGGCAATATGATACGGACGTTGACCGCACTTGCAACCGAGTTGGAAGCCTCACAATATGTGTATGAATTCACCAATGGGCAAACTCCCTGGCAGGCCATCCACGACCCAGACGTGGTACAAAGTTTTCATCTCTTTACCCGGCAGCTGCAACGCTACCAGCCACTGTATCATACCTTCGCCCTGAGAGCAGCGCGTGACATCGTTCCAGAAAAGTGGGTGAACGCCCAAGGTGCCCTTTACTTGACCTATACCCATCGAAAATGGTCAGAGGTTCAAGGGCTGGCGGCGGCATTGGTGGATGGTATGTTTGCTTACCATTGCAGTCACGGCCATTACGATCCTTTACTGCTGGTGCTGGACACGGCGCTGGCCCGGCAGATTCATCACTTCCCATTGCTGCTGGCTGAGGCGGCCGATTATGGCGTCACCGTGATTCTGACAGCCGGTTCGCTGGCGGAGCTAACTGAATTAGCACCTGATGGCGATGGCGCGGCGTTTGCCAGCCGTTTTGCCCATCAGCTTTGGTATCCATCCCATGAATGGATGACGGCCGAACATATGGCCTGGCTGTATGGGACAGAACTATCTCAAACTGTTGATGGCAACAGGCCAGAACCCAAAATGGTTTTGACGCCGCACGAGGTGTTGGCCTGGCCGCACAAACGTGTGCTGCTTTATACCCGACGGAAACGGCCGTATTGCTGCCTTGCCCAACAGTTGAGATTACCGACCGATTGGCCGCAAAATGCGCCACCCGTGCCACCCAAACAGGCTCATGTGCCCCGAAAACCTAACGATTGGCTGCCCCTGAACATTGATGCCTTCATGCCACCTAATCAAATGTTGTCACCAAATGGCAAGAAACTGGTCGTACCGGAGCCGGATACTGAGAAGCATGAGGAAATATGTCAGGAAAAACAAGAAACTCACGAAGCGTCACCTTCTGTGGAAGAACCGGAAACAAAAGCAAAGGGCGCCGATGATGTCCATCCGGCTTCACCTGAACTACGATAACTGATTTAGAAAATTTACATCAAGATTATGGTCGTTTCTTCTTAGATTGATGGGGGAAACGACCGTAAACAAGGAGATTTACATTTCAAAATGAGATCACAATTATTTGGATTTATCGTCCAATCCGAACTTTCCTACGAGCTGCTTTTAGATTGCTCCTTAGACCAAGCAGTATCAATGATGAACCAACATCTGGTCGAGCATGATGCGGTTGTGCAGCCCAAGCAAACAATGCGGCCAAGTCAAATCCATTATCTGCGCGATGCGCTCACTATTGGTTTCGAAGCCTATATGAATGAATGGGATGAAGAGATTGTGGAATTGGTTCAGAGGGTTCTTATTCGGCATTGTCATAGTGACGAACGGATACGAATGGATGCACTCAAGCGGGCGCTTTCATGGATATGGCCAAAGTTTCGTGAAACCATTGTGTTGGGTCAGTTTGTCTTCGCCACCACTATTGATGAGAAAACGCTGTTGACGGTTAACCTGGGCTGGAATCCGGGAGCGCTATCGGTCGATGTAGCCATAACTGATAAGTTCATTCCGCTGTATTTGCGGAAGCTGGAGAAGCTGGGAACCCAGTATGACGTCGTTTCCTTTCCGGTTTATCCTGAAGAAATTGCGCCCAAACCACGCAAAGGAAAACCGACTGCGAAGACGATGAAAAAATTGCAAGATTTGGTAGCCTATCGGGCCGCACACATACAATCGAATTCGAATTTTGTGGGCATCGACAAGATGCAGGCCTGCGCCGACAAGAATCTGGCTTTGAAAACCGTCAAGAAACATGCGCCAACGCTTTACGCACGCTGGTATGATGCGAATTATGCCGGAGATGTGCATTAAAAACGCTTCCCAGGATCGTCTACTGGACTTTTACTGAACCAACACTGTACCAAATGATGAACAGTGGACTTGTCCATAAAAATCCGGTTTCCATCGGCTATACTGCCCCGCA